>NZ_JBZVFG010000056.1:0-19936 GCF_058402785.1 Candidatus Magnetaquiglobus sp. | reverse complement strand
CCAGAAGCCGGACGTCCGAATCGCCCAGAAGCCGGACGTCCGAATCGCCCAGAAGCCGGACGTCCGAATCGCCCAGAAGTCGGACGTCCGAATCGCCCAGAAGCCGGACGTCCGAATCGCCCAGAAGCCCGGCGCGCGGAGCGTCTCCCGCTTTCGACGGGAGCGTGATTAGCGGAGCTTCAGATCGCGATGGCGCACCCTGACTTGAAAATCGTGTTTTGACAGCCGCGCGGCCAGTTGCTCCACCAGATAGACCGAACGGTGCTTGCCGCCCGTACAGCCGATGTCCACGGTGAAATAGCGTTTTTTCTCCTGACGATACCGGGGGATCAGGTATTCGAACATCGATTCGAGCCGGTCGAGGAACAGACTCGCCTCCCCATCCTGTTCCAGAAAACGGATCACCGGTTCATCCCGTCCGGTCAGATGGCGCAACGTGTCGTCATAGTGGGGATTGAGCAGAAAACGACCGTCCAACACCATGTCGGCGTCGGTGTTCACCCCGTGCTTGAAGCCGAAGGAGCGCAGGAAGATCATCAGATCCGCGTCCACCCCGGAGTGGAACAACTGGTCGAGATGCTCTTTCAACCGCGGAACGGTCAGCGACGTGGTGTCGATGATGATGTCCGCGCCGGCGCGCAAGGCGCACAGGTCGTCGATCTCGCGGCGCACCGCTTCGGCCACGGTCATCTCGTCGGCGAGGGGATGACGTCGCCGGGTCTCCCGATAACGCCGGATCAACACGTCGGCATCGGCCTCGAGAAAGATCGTCTCGACCCGCTCGACGGTCTCGCTCCACTGCTCCCGGTACTCCTGGAAACGGGCCCGTGCCGCCGCGTCGCGCAGATGCACGCCGATGGCCAGATGGCCCGTGGTTTCGGGATCCTGGGCAAAATGGGTCAAACAGGCCGGCATCAATGCGAACGGCAGATTGTCCACCCAGAAATAGCCAAGATCTTCCAGATATTTGAGCGCGCTCGACTTGCCCGCGCCCGACAGCCCGGTGACCAGAATCAAGTGGCGGATTTTCTTGGTCCAGGGCATGGGGCGTGCTCCCTTGGGCTCACTTGTCGGGTGAGAGTCGCTTGCGGCGCGAGGAGGAGGGGATGTTCAAGGCATCCCGATATTTGGCCACCGTGCGCCGGGCCACCGCGATGCCTTGATCCTGGAGGATCTTGGCCAGTTTCTCGTCGGAGAGCGGTCGGCGGGGCGACTCCCCCTCCACCAGTTTGCGGATCTTGAACTTCACCGCCTCGGAGGAGTGGTTTTCGCCCGTGTCCGAGGCCAGGGACGAGGAAAAGAAGAACTTCAGCTCGAAAATGCCCCGGTTGGTATGCATGTACTTGTTGCTGGTCACCCGCGAGGCGGTGGATTCGTGCACGCCGATGTCGTCGGCTACATCCTTGAGAATCAGGGGGCGCAGATACTCGGGGCCGTACTCGAGAAAATCCTTCTGAAAGCGGACGATGCTCTCGGCAACCCGATAGATGGTGCTGGAACGTTGTTCCAGGCTTTTGATCAGCCATTGCGCGGAACGGGCGTTTTCGGTCAGAAAACGCTTGTCCCGCTCGGACATGCGGTCGTTGATCGCCTTCTCGTAGGCGCGGTTGATGCGCAGACGGGGCACGGTCTCGGGATTGACCTCCACGACCCACTCCCCCTCCTGTTTGCGCACGAAGACATCAGGAATGATGTAGTTGGCCTGCTCGACCCCGAAGGCCAGTCCCGGCTTGGGGTTCAGGGATTGGATCAGCTCCACCGCGTCGGCCAGTTCGTCGTCGTCGAGGCGCAACAGACGCTTGAGCTTCCGATAGTCGCGCCGGCCCAGATCCTCCAGCCGCTCCAGCAGCGAGGTGTAGGGCGGGACCGCCTGCTTGCGGGCCTTGAGTTGCAACAACAGGCACTCGGCCAGATCGCGCGCCGCGATACCGGGCGGATCGAAGGACTGCACCAACACCAGGGCATCCTCCATCTCTTCGAGGGAGGCGCCGGTCATCTCCGCGAGCACCGACAGATCGGTGCCCAGATAGCCGTTGTCGTCGATGGCATCGATGATCGCCATGCCGAAGACCCGTTCGCGGTTGTTGATCGCCGTGACGCCGAGTTGCCAGCTCAAGTGATCGAACAGGGTGTCGCCGCGGGTGAGGGTGTTTTCGAGGGGTGGGGCTTCGCTGCCTGCCGGGGATTCGAATTGGGCGGCGCCGTAGCTGTCGCCGGAGTAGACATCCGACCAGTCCGCGTCCACCGGCAGATCGTCGGAGATGGAGGTCTCCATGATCGGCGCGGCGGTATCCAGCAGATCATCGCTCTTGGCGATCTTGTCCGAGGGCAGGGGTTCCTCGCCCTCGAGCGTGCCTGCCGGGCCTTCGTCCCTTTCGAGCAGCGGATTTTTGTCCAGCTCCTCCTGAAGGTATTCGGCCAGGTCCAGACTCGACATCTGGAGCAAACGGATCGCCATCTGCAACTGGGGTGTCATCACCAGTTGCATGCCCATGCGCAGCTTCAGTTCCTGTGTCAGACCATACGCCATGCCAACAACCCGGTTGCCCTGATAACCCTACAATTGAAAATCCATGCCCAGGTACATGGTGCGCACCTGATGATCTTGCACGACCTCCTCGGGTCGGCCCTTCGCCAACACCATCCCCTGGCCTAGGATATAGGCGTGATCGCAAATTCCCAAGGTTTCACGTACATTGTGATCCGTGATCAGAATGCCGATGCCCAGGCCCGCCAGATGGCGGATGATCGTCTGGATGTCGGCCACCGCCAGGGGATCCACGCCGGCGAACGGCTCATCCAGCAGAATATAGCGCGGTTCGATCGCCAACGCCCGCGCCACCTCCACCCGACGCCGCTCGCCGCCTGACAGGGCATACCCTTTCGTGTTGGCCAGGTGATCGACGCCCAGTTCCCGCATCAGCCGGTCGAGCCGTTCCAGCCGCTCGCGCCGGTTCAGGGGACGGGTTTCCAGAATGGCCAGGATGTTGTCGGCCACCGTCATCTTGCGGAAGATCGACGGCTCCTGCGGCAGATAGGCGATGCCGGCCCTGGCGCGCAGATGGATCGGTTCGCTGGTGATCGGCGTGCCGTCCAGCCAGATCGATCCGGAATCCGGCACCACCAGCCCCACGAACATGTAGAACATGGTCGATTTGCCCGCGCCGTTGGGTCCGAGCAGTCCCACCACCTGTCCGGGCTCCACCGCCAGGGAGACCGCGTTGACCACGGCCCGGCCCTGATAGCTTTTGCCCAGATCCCTGGCCTCCAGGCACGGATTGACCAAAGCGCTCACCGGCGTGTCGCGGGTGGTTGCAGCACCCGACGCCTGGGTTTGGGCGAGGGGGGCTCCAGTTCGGTCGTTGGCGCATTGCTCTCGACCTCCTGGGGCGTCGCCGTGCTTTCCGGGAGGCGGTTCGGGCGGGGATCGCCCGTCTCCCGCGAGGCGGCGGGGAGCGGAGCGGCGGGCGTGGTCTGGCCCCGTCCCTCGCCGGTCGCGTTTTTCTCGTCGGCTGGGGCGACCGGCTGTCCGGGGGCGGGGAGGGTGATCTTTTCTCGCGCCATGGCCAGTCCCGAGATGGGGTGTGACTCCGCGCCACCCGTTGCCGCGGTTGCGGGGCTCTTTTCGACACGCGACGGGCCACCATCCTGACTGATCACCCCGGAGGGGGTGATGCGCGCGCTGACACGGCGGTTCTCGGCACCCTGCACCGATACCTTGTCGATGCGCTGCTGGGGACTCAGGGTCACCAGAATCCGCTTGCCGGTCAGTTGATCATCACCACGCCGCACCGTGGCGTCACGCTCGTTGCCGATCAGTTCCACGACCCGCTTGTCCACCTGATAGAGCGCGACATCCGCCGTGCCATGGTCGCGCTCCTGCTGGATCGTCACCCGCCCTTCGGCCTTGACCTCGCGCACGCCGCCGTTGCCCTTCATCCGCTTGTCGTAGCGCACCGTCATTTTTTCGGAGGTCAGACGCATCCGTCCGTCGTCGGCGACCACATGTCCGGAGAAGATCGCCACCTGGTTCTTGTCGTCCATTTCCAGACGGTCCGAGGTGATCGACAACGCCAGCATGCGCGGCGAAGCCTGGGCCGCCGCCACCGGTTCCGTTGTCGTCAGCGCCAGCAGGGCCAGCATCCATCCAGCCGGAATCCTGGGTTTCATGGTTGCTCCGTCATGAGTATCGCCGAGGGAAAGGTCATTCGGACATGGGAATCGACCTTGAGAATCTGCGCCTCTTGTTCCACCGTCAAACCTTGTCCCTCCAGACGCATCTCTGCGCGTTCCATGCGGAACGCCAACTCGGTATACAAGATCTTCCTTTCGGGGTCAAAGCGCAACTGTTCCGTCATCAGACGCCCCATGGCCGGGTCGCCGGCCACCACGCGGCCCGCGAAACTCATCCGGCCCGTGGCCCCGTCCACTTCACCGCTCTCCGAGGTCACCACCACCTCTTCCTGACCCTCCAGGGCAAAGGCGAGTCGGGGGTGGTGGATCAGGATTCGTTTCTCCTCGCCACGCTGGGCGCTCGGCGCATCCAGGGTCCAGCGGGTGCGTTGCTTGTCGAACTGGGTCAGATGCACATCCGTCACCATGGTCCCTTCCCGTCCGGCCAGGGGATCCAACCCCGAATCGTCACGGTCACGCAAACCATGCGGCTGCTTGAGATACCACAATACGCTCGCCACGATCAATAGCGCGAACAACAAAAACAGATGCTTGCCATGGCGTCGCAGCAGGCCGGGGCGTCCCGTTTCCGTCTCCAGGCGTGTTCCGGAACGCATCACATCAACCCCGCTTCCAGAAGATCGTGCAAATGGATCACCCCGACCGGCACCTGCTCCTCGGAGAGTACGAACAGGCTGGTGATCTTCAACCGTTCCATCAGACGGGTCGCCTCGACCGCCAACGCCTCCGCGGCGATCACCTTCGGATCCCGTGTCATGATCTCTCCGGTCACCCGGTTCAAGGGGTCGGCATCCCGTTCCATCAGGCGGCGCAGATCCCCATCGGTGATCACGCCGGTCAGACGGCCCCGTTCATCGACGACGCCGGTCATGCCGAACCGTTTGGCGGTCATCTCGATGAGCGCGTCGCGCACCGAGACCCGTTCGGAGACCTGGGGGATGCGCACTCCGGTGTGCATCTGGTCCGCGACCCGAACCAGCAGCCGACGGCCCAGGGAGCCGCCAGGGTGCAGGAAGGCGAATTGCTCGGGACCGAAATCCCGTTTTTCGAGCAGACAGACCGCCAGGGCATCCCCCATGGCCAGGGCGGCGGTGGTCGAACTGGTCGGAGCCAGCCCCATCGGACAGGCCTCGCGCTCCACGCCGATGTCGAGCGCCACGTCGCTCATGCGCGCCAGGGTCGATTCGGGCTTGCCCACCAGCGCGATCAGAGGCACTCCGAGCCGTCGGAACACCGGCAGCAGCGCCAGCACCTCGCCGGTCTCCCCGCTGTTGGAGAGGATCATCACCACGTCCTGGCGCGTCACCATCCCCAGATCCCCGTGGCTCCCCTCGGCGGGGTGGAGAAAAAAGGCCGGCGCGCCGGTGCTGGCCAGGGTGGCCGCGATCTTGCGCCCGATCATGCCCGATTTGCCGATCCCGGTCACCACGATCCGTCCGCGACAGGCGTGCAGGGTCTCCACCGCCCGCTCGAATCCGGCGTCGAGCCGGTTGCCCATGGCCAGGATCGCCTCGGCCTCGATTCCCAGAATCTCGCGTGCCCGCTCCAACATCATGTTCAGATTCTTCTCAGCGTTTTTTGTTGCCTGTGCGATTCAGGATCATGCAGGGATCCACCGTCGGGATTTTCATGCCGCTCCCTTCGGGAGTCCCATGAAAAAAAAACCGGGACATCACCCCAATCCGTTGAGCATAATACCAGTCGGTCCACAAAAGGCCATGGCCGTTGTGGACCGTCACCCACGATTCTTCGAGGTCCAGCCTGTCATGAAACTCGTTCGCGACTGCATGTTTTCCAACGTCGTCACCCTGACCCCGCATGCCACTCTGGTCGAATCGATCCGGCGCATGACCCGCGAGGCCGCCGGGTTCGCCGTGGTGCTCGAGAACATGGTCATCACCGGCATGATCACCGAATACGACTGCATCAAATGGATGATCCAGGGCGTGAAGCCCGAGTCGGCCCGCATCGGCGAACTGCCGGTCTCGCTCCCCCAGATCGTCCACGAGAGCACCCCGTGCCAGGAGTTGCTCCAGATCTACTATCGACGCCGCTTCCGTCGTTTTCCGGTGCTCAACGAGGATGAGATGCTCTCCGGCGGCATCACCGAGAAACAGATCCTGCGCGCTTTCCCCCGCTCCAACCTGCTGGCCCACTACCGGGTCGCCGACATGATCGCCTCGGATCTTCCGGTCGTTCCGCCGGAGATGACCTATTGGGATATCGCCCGTCAGATCGCCCAGCGCCATCGCGGTTGCGTCCTGGTGCGGGAGGGGGAGAATTTTCTCGGCATGATCACCGAAGGGGAGATCCTGCGCCATTACGTCTCCCCCACCTTCACCCCCGCCTCGACCGCCCGTTCCCTGGCCAAGAGCAGACCCGAAAACATCGAACCGGAACGGGATCTGCTGCATGCCCTTGATCTTTTCACCAGCACCGGCCATCGTCGCATGCCGGTCGTGGCCGATGATGGCCGGCTGGTCGGCCTGTTGACCCAAACCGATCTGCTGCGTCAGGTGGCCCACTCGACCCGTTCGCGCCAACCGGTCCTCAACCCCGAGGATATCGCCGAACCGGCCATCTGGTTCGAACCCGATGGCGATCACCGCATCCTGGCGGTCAACGAGAAGGGGGCCAGGGCCATGGAGATCGATACCACCACCTGGGTGGGTCGTTCGGTGCGTGAACTCTCCCAGGATCCGGCCATCTGGGGGGCCATCGCCACCCTGCTCTCCTCCAGCGGACACATCACTCAGATCAACCTGCCCCTGCGTACCGGCAAGGGGGATGGGGTCTGTCTATCCTGTCGTTTCAAACTGGTCCATACCCCGGCTGGCGAAGACCGGATCTTTTGGGCCATGGCCGCGCCCGAGGGGGGGCGCGATTCCTGTCGATAGAACAACATACCATTCAGGAGAAGGAAAAACAAACCATGTCCGAACCTACCGACCACGCGCTCGTCACCCTGCTCTCCACGGCGCGCGTCATCGCCGTGGTGGGGCTTTCCCCCAAGCCCGATCGTGCCTCGTTCCGCGTCGCCTCCTACATGCAACAAGCCGGCTATCGCATCATTCCGGTCCGTCCGGGTGGCGGGGAGATCCTGGGCGAAGTTTGCCACGACTCCCTGGAGGCGATTCCGGAGGAGATTCATGTCGATATCGTCGATCTCTTCCGGCGCGCCGAGGATACGCCGCCCCTGGCCGAGGAGTCGGTGCGCATCGGTGCCGGTTGCCTCTGGCTGCAAAGCGGCATCCTCAACGAAGAGTCCATGGCGATCGCCCGTCAGGGTGGACTGCTCGCCGTTCAGGATCGCTGCCTGATGGTCGAACATCGTCGTCTCGCCGATCAGTTGTCCGCCGCCTGAACGATCGAACCCGCTCCGATCGTGCCCCGTGCCTGGCGGGACGCGATCGGAGCGGGCATCCCCCCTCACCCCGCCCCGATGCCGCGCCCGTATCCGTTCGACATCCCGATGCCGCACCCGCTCAACGGTTCAACACCGCCAGGGAGGCGATCGTGATGGCCCACTGACTGATGATCTGGCTCATGTCCTTCAGGGAGCCGACCAGCTCGAATGGCTTGGGATCCAACGGCACGATGATCGAACTGCCCGGAACCAGGGCGCTCGATTGTTGATCCCACCAGGTGGTCAGACTCCACAGGGTTTGGGCCTTCCCATCCGGCATGACCACGAAAGTGTCCCCCTTGCTGGCGTTCTCCTTGAATCCGCCCGCCCACTTGATGTAATCCATCGGCGTGTGCTTGGCCATGAACAGGAACGATCCCGGATTGAGCACAGCCCCGGAGACCGAGATTTCGCTCGGTTTTTTCGGCATGAACAGCCGGTCTCCGGCCTCCAGGTAGATGTCCAGATCCGGATTGGTCTTGAGATTCTTCAGATTTGCCTCGACCGTCATGCGTCCCAAGGGTTGCACGGAGCGCAGCGAGGTGATGATGCCGCGGGTGCTCTCCAGGATGGCCGCGGCCTCCCCTTTCTCCTTCACGCTGGTGTTCACCAGAGCGGCAAGACTCATCTCCAGTTCTCGCGCCACCCGCTCGAAGCTCTCCTTCTGGCCCTTCTGGATGCTGGTGCGGGTGAAGATCGCCCCGTACGGGAAGGCGTGAGGCGTGACCCCGCCCGCCCGCTCGATGATATCCGACAGTTTGTCGTCGCGGCGCAGGTCATACAGGCCGGCGCGGATGAACTCCCCTTCCAGCCGCACATAACCGATCTCGCGATCCGAGAAGATCGGGCTGAAACGCAGCACGTCACCAGGGGTCAGAGAAAAATCCTCCAGACTCTTGCCACTGGAAAAATCCAGCACCGAACGTTTGGTTTCCGCTCTGCCGCGCTCAAGATCGGGGGTGGCGCGGGCCAGTTCCACCTGTTTGAGATCCGCGCGGCTGGTCATGCCGCCGCCGCTCTGCACCAGGGCGGACAGACGGGTCCCCTCCTGGATCGGGAAAACTCCGGGGGTGCGTACCTCTCCGGTGAGGATGGCGGCATTTTCGAGCACGAAAGGCAGGATCTCCGGGAACCGTTCGTAGATGGACGGACACTCGGTTTTGCGAACGCCGGGCCCTTCGGTCACGATCATGGTGCTGCTCTTGTCGGCGGTTTTTCTGGCCGAGCTGCGATCATGCTCGAATTCGGAGAGCGAGAGATTGATCGCCGAGGAGAAGCGGTAGGCATCCGAGGAGGACATCAACTCGGCCAGGTGGTACAGGGAGGTACACTCCTGACGCGGGGACTTGCCGAGCAGGATCGACTGCACCAGGGGATTGGAGAGGAAGCGCACGTCCTGCTGGGACAACACCACCAACTCATCCTTGTCCATGAGTTTCAGATCGTTCGTGGCCTCGCCGCGAATGGCGGACTCCAGATTGATTCCGGTCAGGACGCGGGCGCGACTGGTGGGATCGACCCGGCGCACCACGCCGAACAACAGATAGGGATCGGTCTTGAGCACGTCGGGGTCGAGCAGGAAGTGGCGTGCCGTGGGGACGGATTGCAGGGGGCGATGCTGTTCGCGGGTCACATGACCGACCAGGTGGACCTGTCCGATCTTGAAGCGCAGGACATCGCCGGGTTGCAGATCGAAGGTGGCGATGTCGCTGGAGGGCAGGGTGATGACCCGGCGCGTGGCGTCGCGCGTGCCGGGTTTGCGGTCGATCTGGAACTCCAGGGAGAGACTCTTGTCGAACCGGGCGGCGCCGATCACCCCTTGCGCCATGGCGACGATATCGTTCATGCGCGCGCCGGGCAGCACCGGGAAGAGGGTTGGGTAGTCGGTGTTGCCCTCCAGGAGCACGGAGTTGTCCAGAAGCAGGGGGAGCAGATCCGGATATTTGTTGAAGACAGCCGGACACGTCATCTGGGGCGGAAGGGGGGCGATGGGTTCCCGTCCGGACAGGGAGGCCACGGGCACGCCCGCCCTGAGTCTTGGTGAGGCTTTCAGTTCGGTCAGCTCGGCTTTGGATTGGGAGGTGAGCTTGTCATCCGGGACGGGCGGGGGTTCTTGCAGTTGCAAGGCGCTGCTCAGGCGCAGGGATTCGGCGGATTCGGCGTTCAGTTGGGGTGAATCGGTTTTGCCCTTGCCCGAGATGACCCCCATCTCCTTCAACTGAAAGAGATTGGAAAAACGCAGAGGATCGGAGGCGGCGGCCACCGCCTCGAGGCGCGTCAGGGCGACGCAGGAATCCTTCGCGGATTTCTTTTGCAGCACCGCGGCTACCCGTTCGGAGGAGAGGAAGCGGATATCTTCGTGGCTCAAGACGATGAGGACATCGTGATTCATGAGCGGTTGATCGATCTCGTGACGTGCATGGATCAATCCCAGATCGATGGGACGGAAGGTTCGGTTGCGGGTTTTCGGATCCGTGCGGTAGATGACGCCGAACGGCAGATAGGGGTCAGGGAGCAGCAGTTCGGGATCGTTGAGCAGGGAGCGGACGGTGGGTGCCGAGGCGAGGGAACGGGTATGGCCGCGGGAGACGTGTCCCTCGATGGCCACCTCGCCCATGAGTGTCGGACCGCCGCGCGCCTCGACGAGGACAATATTGCCGTTGACGATTTTTTCCTGTTTTTGTCCCTTGAGTTCGACCAGGGACTCGCGTTCCCTGGCATCCGGCTTGAGCAGGGAGAAACGGTTCCCTTGCGGGGAGACCGTTCCGCCGGAAAGTTCCAGAAGCGCGTCCAGGGGGATGGATCGTTCGCCCGAAGCCAGTTCGTAGATGCCCGGACGTTTCACCAGTCCGGAGATGGCCACCACCGGACCGATGGGCGGCACGACGATGCGGTCGCCGACCGCCAGGGTGGGATCCTCGCCGCCGCCTTCCTTGTTCAGAAGGGCATAGAGATCGATGGTGCGCACCACGCCATCGCGATGGAGTTGGACCGTGCGCAGCGAACCGGTCTTGCGCACCCCTCCGGCGGTGCTCAGGGCGTCGAGCAGGGTGGAGAGTCCGGTCACCCGGTGGACGCCGGGTTGGGTGACCTCGCCCATGACATAGACCGAAAAGAAGCGGAACGAGCCGATGGAGACGAACACTTCCGTGCCGACCTGGGTGGTGCGGATCTTGTCGCGCAACTCTTCGCGGAACTCGCCGAACGGACGACCCATGGCCATCATGGGTTCGGGCAGGGTGGGGATCATCACCTTGCCTTCCAGATCGATCTTGGCCACCGAGCTTTTTTCGTTCTTGCCCCGGAAGGAGACCAGCAGTTCATCGCCCACGCCCAGGACGTAGGAGTCCGGCGCCGAGCCAACCACCGGCGCGGTTCGATCCTTGACCTGACGGAACATGTTGTAGCCGAACTGGATCAGGGAGCTTTTGGCGCGCAGGGAGAAATCGGCCTCCAGGAGCGAGAACCCCTTGCCCATTGCGTCCAGGGGGAGATCCGTGGGGGGCTTTCTGGCGTTCCTGGCGCGCAATTGGTCCAGGTTGCCATTGCCTGCTCCGGGCTGTGTGATGCGGGGTTTGAGTTGGCGCAGAAACTCCGCCTCCTGTCCGCCGGGCGCCAGGTCTTCCGGAATGGCGATCTCTTCGCCCCCTTGAGGTGCGTCGCCTTCCGCGGCGAGGAGCGGCGTGGCTGGCAGCAACCAGACGGCCAGGAGCAGCCAGACCATGCGGCGCCAGAAGAAGGAGGCGGATCGGGAGGGAGGGAGGGCGTGGTTCATGAGAGACTCAGGTCCGTTGGCGCTTGGAATGGTTGCGGTCATGCGGTCGGGGAGAGGACTCCCCCTCCCGACCCATGGGTTCGGATGCTTCGCGTGCGTCCCATGGGGTCCTGGCAGCGATCGACATGACTCGAATCGCGAGAATCGCGGTTGATCAATGGTGGTGTTCGTGCATCTCTTCCTTTCCGGCGGGGGGCTTTTCTTTCTTGACGCCACTGCCAGCGCGCACCTCGGCGGTGATGGCCTGCTCGGTGCCATCGGCGAACTTCAGGGTGATCGTGACATGATCCTTGGGTTGCAGGGGATTCTTGGGGCCGATCAACATGATGTGCATGCCGCCAGGGGTCATCTGGATTTTGGTGCCGGGGGCGACGGCGAGTTGGGGTTTGGGACGCATCTGGCTTTTGCCGTCCTGTTGGACGGTTTCGTGGATCTCGACCTTGGAGAAGTTCGGGCTGGAGGCGCCGACCACCTTGAGTTCCCGGCTGCCGGCGTTTTGAAGCGTCATGTAGCCGGCCAGTGCCTGGGCGACCGGCGGACCCGCGCGCACCCAGGGATCCTGAACCTGGAGTTGATCGGCGGCGAAGGCCGGGGTTGCGAGCAGGGCGGAGCCGAGCAACAGCGAGGCGATAAAGGGTTTCATCAGGGCTCTCCATAGTGTTTGCGAATTTTCAGGAACAGGTCGGCCATGGTGGCCGGCTGGTGCAACTGGGGCTGGAAGAGGGCGGTGAATTTCCCAGCCGGATCGAGCAGAAAGAAGACCGAGGAGTGGCTGATCAGTTGGGACTCATCCCCCTTGTCCGATTTGGGCGGAATGGCGTAATAGGCCCCCAGTTGCTTGGCAAAGGCGTGAATCGCCTCTTGTTTGCCGGTCACCCCCAGGAAGTCGGGATTGAAGTAGGGGACATAATTCTTGAGCTGTTCCGGCGAGTCCCGATCGGTGTCCACGGAGACGAAGATGGATTGAACCTTGTTCAGGCCACCGGGTTGTTTGCCGAGGATTTCGTAGGTTTCCGCGAGCAGTCCCATGGAGAGCGGACAGACGTCCGGGCAGTGGGTGTAGCCGAAGAACAGGAAGGTCCACACGCCCCGCACCTGTTCCGGTCCAAAGGGGCGTTCGTGATGATCGATCAGGGAGAAAGGTTGCAGCTCGCGCGGCGAGGGGAGCAGCACGCCGATCAACTCCTTGGGCATGGTCAGGGTGGGGTCTGTCGGGCGTCCCATGAGGGCGCTTTGCAGACGCATGCCGATCAGCACCAGGGCCGTGCCGCCCAGGGTGGCGAGAATTGCCTGACGACGGTTGATCTTGGATGGGAAAACGCTCATGAATCGATCTCTCGCGTGGTGGTCGCATGATCAAGGGGATGGTCCGGTCGTCGGTGTTCAGACCTGCCCTTGTCCTTTCAATCAATCCATTCTAGCCTCTTTCCTTTCGACAAGCCACCCTGTTTGCGATAAGAGGCTGTTTGGTTTGCCAAACAGCCGACGCGGGCCCTGGATGGCATCGCCAGAACCCCCCTTCAACCTGGAGCCGAACTTTTCATGCATCACGCCTCTTTGGGTCTGGAGGGCATGCGGGCCCTGCGCCACGCGGGTGGCGTGGTCCGTCTGGAGCGCGGTAGGCCGGTTCCGGTCCTGGCGCGCGGCGAGGCGTTGATCCGGGTGACGCTGGCCGGGGTATGCGCCACGGATCTGGCGATATTGGGCGGATATGCCGGATTTGACGGGACTTTGGGACATGAATTCACGGGACGGGTGATCGCGGCGCCGGATGCGCCCGAATGGGTGGATCTCCGCGTGGTTGGCGGAATCAACGTGGCGTGCGGGGCCTGTCCGGCCTGTTTGAGGGGGGAGCGTAGTCACTGCGGGCAGCGCCGGGTGATCGGGATTCGCGGTCGAGACGGGGCCTTTGCCGACTTTCTGACCCTGCCGGTCGCCAACCTCCATCCGGTGCCGGATGGGGTGTCGGACCGGCGGGCGGTGTTCGTCGAGCCGTTGGCCGCCGCCCTGGAGATTCTCGAACAGACCCATCTGCGACCTTCCGATCGTGTGGTTGTGGTGGGCGATGGGCGGCTCGGCCTGCTGGTGGCCCAGGTGTTGGCGTTGACCGGTTGCGAGATCCGGGTGATCGGACGCCATTCCCGCAAGTTGGGGATCCTGGCGGCGCGCGGGATTCCGGTCCATACGGGGGAGGCGGACGACAGGTCGGGATGGGCCGATCTGGTGGTGGCCTGCGGGGGTGGGCGGGAGGGGTTGGCGCTGGCGCGGCGTCTGGTGCGTCCTCGCGGGCGTCTGGTGGTCAAGAGCACCCTGCCGGAACCCGCGCCGTTCGATTTTGCCTCCCTGGTGGTCGATGAGATCACCCTGGTCGGATCCCGTTGCGGACCGTTTCCGGCGGCATTGCGGTTGTTGGCCGCGGGGCTGGTGGAGGTGGAGCCGTTGATCGACGCGGTTTTTTCATTGGAGCAGGGGGTGGAGGCCCTGACGCGCGCCGCCGGGCCGGGAACGCTGAAGATCCTCATCCAACCTTGATCATCACGCCAGACTGGCGTCAATCCCTGGGAGAGTCTCATGTCCCTCCGTTATGACCTGGTGATTTTTGACTGCGACGGCACCCTGGTGGACAGCCTGGATGGCATTGTCCGTTCGGCCAACCTGGCCCTGGCGGAGGCGGGTGGCGCTCCTCCGCTCTCCCATGCCAGCATCGCCGCCGTGGTGGGGCTCTCCCTGCACGAGGCGATGGCCGTGCTCATGCCCGAAGCTTCCGAGGTGCGCCGCGACCAGGCGGTCGCGGCCTACAAAACGCATTACCAGCGGCTGGCGGATGGCGGGGAGTTGACCACCCCGCTCTTCCCGGGGGTGCGGGCGACGCTGGACGCCCTGCGCCGCCAGGGCGTCACCCTGGCCGTGGCCACCGGCAAGTCGTTGCGCGGACTGGAGCGCACCTTGCGCGAGCAGAGCCTGGAGGGGTATTTCATGGTGCGGATGACCTCGGATCATGCGCCCAGCAAGCCCCATCCCTCGATGATCGAACAGATTCTCGCCGCCACCGGTCATGCGCCGGAGCGAACGTTGATGGTGGGCGATACCGTCTTCGATCTCGACATGGGACGCAACGCCGGGGTGCGGACCGCGGCGGTCACCTTCGGTTGTCACGGGCGCGAGGAGTTGGCCGGTTCTCGACCCGACCACTGGCTGGAGCGCATGTCCGACCTGTTGCCGGTGGTCGGGGTGGCCGATTCGGACGCTGCCGGGGCGCTGTCGTGAGGTCGTCGGTCCCGCGCGGATCGTTGCCGATGCGCATGGCGCGCTGGATGGCGTTCCTGCTGTGCCTGGTCCCGAACCTGAGCTGGGGCGAGGGGCGCCTGTACCACTGCATCGATGCCAAGGGACGCACCATCCTCAAGGATCAGCCCTGCGCACCCGGCGAACGCGACCGCCATCCATCCCCCCCGGAGGAGGTGGTTCCCCTGTTGCCCAAGGGGGCGCGCGGGCAGTACTGGATTCCGGTGGTGCTCAACGATCGGGTGATCGTGGAGTTTTTGATCGATACCGGTGCCAATGTGGTGGTTTTGCCAGGGGATATCGTGGATCAGATGACCGGGATGGGGCTGATTCGCGCCTCGGACTGGCTGGGGACCGTGCATTCGACCCTGGCGGACGGCTCCACCGGGCAGTTGGCCGTGGCGCGTCTGGAGAGCCTGCGCATCGGTTCGCGGGTGCTGCGCGAGGTGCCCTTCACCGTGACCGGCGCCAGGGGGATCCCCCTGCTCGGCACTCCGGTGCTCGAGCAGCTCGGCGCTTGGCGGCTCGATCATCGCGCGCGCAAACTGCTGCTTCCCCCCGCCCCGCCTGGTATCGCGGATCGCGAACAGGAGAGGATCCAGGCGTTGCGACAGGGCGCGGGGGGTGGCGGGGGAAAATGGTTGCGGCAGTGCTGGCGTGTCGATGGGTCGGTCTATCTGGCGGCCCCTCCCTGTCCAGGCGGAGGGGAACAAGCCCCGATCAACGACAGGCGTAGTCGATGACCTTGTTTTTCTCGCTGCTCACGATGAACTGGTGAATGCACCCCTTGCCATCCTTCGGGTAGTAGAGATACCCCTCGGCGGCCTGGTTGTTGGGCAGACGGAGATCCAGGGTGATGTTGGGTGGACCGAAACGGGCGATCAGTTCCTTGCCCGTGGAGCCGATCAACCCTTCGGGTTTCACCTGGGAGGGGTGGCTGGATGGCGTGGGTTTGGGCAAGGGCGGGGTCACGCTCCCCTTGATCTCCTTGGCCGTGCTTTTGGTTTCCGGAGCGCTGCCCGTGTCGGTTTTGCCGGGATCCGGGTCGTGGACCACCGTGGCCGTCGCCGGAGGGGCGTCGGGCGCGCGGCTGGGGCCTGGCGAATCGAGGGTGACGCAGCCGGACAGGAGCAGAGCGGCGGCGAGGGTGGTCCCAAAAAGGTGCGATGCGTTCGTCATCCTGAGAGAATACCTTTAAAATCGCCCGTTCACCCATCCGCCAGGATGCGGTTTTCGAGCGCCTTGCGAACCTCGATGGCCTTCTCGGTGGGAACCTGACAGGTTCCGGCTGCCGCGTGGCCACCGCCGCCGTATTGCAGGCACAAGGAACCGATATGGGTGTTGGAGGTTCGGTTGAAGATGGATTTGCCCAACGCGAAAACCGTGATCTTTCGGGTCTGGCCCCAGAGAATGTGCAGGGAGATGTTGCACTGGGGATAGAGCGCATAGATCATGAAGCGGTTGCCCGGATAGATGATGTCGTCGTGGCGCAGGTCGAGCACCGCCAGGTTGCGATGGATTTTGGTGTGGGCCTGGATCTGGGTTTTGAAGTACTCTTCTTGTTCGAAGTAGTAATCGACCCGTTCCTTCACGTCCGGCAGTTTGAGCACCTCCTCGACGGTGTGACGGCGGCAATATTCGATCAGATCCATCATGAGGTTGTAGTTGGAGATGCGAAACTCCTTGAAGCGCCCCAGGCCGGTGCGCGGATCCATGATGAAGTTGAGCAGCATCCACCCCTTGGGATAGAGCACGTCATCCTCGAGCAGTTGTCCGGAGTCGGCCTTGTCCACGGCGTCGAGGATGTCGTCGCGGACATTCGGGAAGGCCGCCTTGCCGCCGAAGTGCTGGTAGACCACCCGCGAGGCCGAGGGGGCGTCGGGATGGATGATGTAGTTGTCGTGGGGTTGATCGGCGACCCGTTCCATTTCGCTGGCGTGGTGATCCAGCACCAGATGGGCTCCCGGCACGTAGGGGAGGTTGGTGATGATGTCCCGCGCGTTGATGGGGATTTTGCCATCCTGCATGTCTTTGGGTTGGACGAAGAGGATGTCGTCGATGATGTCCAGTTCGCGCAGGAGCATGGCGCTGACCAGGCCATCGAAATCGCTGCGCGTGACGAGACGGTACTTTTGCTGTTGCGACATGGAAGCGGCTCCTTGGAAAACTTGCATGATCGGGGAACACACCCTCACCCCCGCCCGCGGGACGCTCTCGGGATTCCCGCGGTAAAAACCAAGAGGGAACGGATCTCTCGTTTCGCACCATTCAGTATAGGGGATTTTTCCTGTCGGTTCCATTGGTAAACCGCACGAAGCCACAGAATTCCACGAGACGGTTGTTTTGTCGGGTTGGGGTCTGGGATGTGGAGGGTGATTCGGGTTGTCGGGCCGTGTGGAGGCGTGGTTCGTTCGGGGTTGCGGCGGAGGGCAAATGCGGCATAATGGTCTTTGGCTTCCTGCCGGCTCGTTCAGGCACGGGGAGCGTTGTCGGGGTTCGGAGCGGATGGACGATTGTCGAAAGGGGGGGGTGGGCATGATCGGGGATGAGGGTGGCATGGAGGGACGGGGCTGGGGCATGGCGACCACGGCGTTGCATACCGGTCGGGAGACCACACCGGAGCGGGAGAACAGTCCGCCGCTCTTTTTGACCTCGAGTTTCCGTTTCGAGAGCGCCGAGCAGGCGCGGGCGATCTTTGCCGGCGAAGAGGAGGGGAATCTCTACAGCCGCTTCACCAACCCCACGGTGGCGCTGTTCGAGGAGCGGGTCGCGGCCCTCGAGGGGGCCGGACACGCGGTGGCCACCGCGAGCGGCATGGCGGCCATCACCATGACCTTTCTGGCCTATCTGTCGGCGGGCGACCATGTGGTGATCAGCCGTTCGGTGTTCGGTTCCACCACCAACATCGCCAACTCCCTGCTCAAACGGATGGGGATCGGCGTCACCCGTGTTCCGCTGTCGGATCTGGCGGCCTGGGAGGCGGCCATCACCCCGGCCACCCGTCTGTTCTTTCTGGAGACCCCGGCCAATCCCACCCTGGAGATGGTCGATCTGGCGGCCTTGTGTCGCATCGCCCATGACCGGGGGGTTCTCGTGGCGGTGGACAACGTGCTGTGTACCCCCTGTTTGCAACGGCCTCTGGAGTTGGGCGCCGATCTGGTGGTCCACTCGGCCACCAAGTATATGGATGGCCAGGGACGGGTGCTGGGCGGGGTGATCGCCGGGGAGAGAAAATCCCTGCTGGATCATGTCTATCCCCTGCTGCGCAACACCGGTTCCTCCCTCTCCCCGTTCAACGCCTGGGTGCTTTTCAAGGGGCTCGAAACTCTGCCGCTGCGCATGGAGCGCCATTGCGACAATGCCGAACGGGTGGCATTCCATCTGGCCGCGCGACCCGAACTGTCCGGTCGGGTGCTCTATCCGGGGCTGCCCGATCATCCCCAACGGGAACTCGCCGTCCGGCAGATGCGTCGTTTCGGGGCCCTGGTCTGCCTGGATCTCGGTTCACGCCAACGGGCCCATCGCTTCCTCGATGGCCTGCGACTGGCGATCATCACCGCCAACCTGGGGGATTGTCGCACCCTCTCCACCCATCCGGCCACCACCACCCACGCCAAGTTGACCGATGCCGAACGCCAGGCCTCCGGCATCACCGAAGGGTTGGTGCGTCTCTCCATCGGACTGGAGGAGATCGGGGATATCCTGGCCGATCTGGATGAGGCGTTGGAACGATCCGCGTAGTCCGCGGTCCCTCTTCCGCGTTCCGTGGCCCCTCTTGACCCCCTCTTCCGCGTTCCGTGGCCCCTCTTGACCCCCTCTTCCACGTTCCGTGGCCCCTCTTTTTGAGTCGCGCGCGTGGCAAGGGTTGCACGCGCGTTCCCCTTGCGTCATTTTATGCATTCCGTGAAACTTTCTTATGGGGTCCGGGGCAGGGAGGCAGGCTTGCCCAAACGAGCAAGACGCGCCAAGATGGCGGCTTGAACCAACACATCCATTGCAATCAGGGAGGAAAACAGCATGGCAGATCCAGTTCGCGTGGCGGTCACCGGGGCCGCTGGTCAAATCGCCTACAGCGCCATCTTTCGTTTGGCGTCGGGCGCGGTTTTCGGTCCGGATCGTCCGGTACACCTGAAATTGTTGGAAATCACGCCGGCGATGAAGGTGTGCGAAGCGGTGATGATGGAGCTGGATGACTGCGCGTTTCCGACTTTGGCCAGCGTCGAGGGAACCGACCAGGCCGAAGTGGCCTTCGACGGCGTGAATGCCGCCCTCCTGATCGGCTCGCGTCCGCGCGGACCCGGCATGGAACGGGCCGATCTGATCCGGGTCAACGGACCGATCTTCGTGGGTCAGGGCAAGGCCCTCAACCGCGCCGCCTCGGACGTGCGCGTGGTGGTGGTGGGCAACCCCTGCAACACCAACTGCCTGATCGCCATGAGCAACAGCGATGTACCCAAGGATCGCTTCGGCGCGATGATGCGTCTCGATTACAACCGCGCCAAGACCATGCTCGCCAACAAGGCCGGCGTCACGGTCAACGACGTGACCAGGCTGGCGGTGTGGGGCAACCACTCCAACAACCAGTATCCGGACTTCGAGAATGCCCTGATCAAGGGGCGCCCCCTCACCGAGGTGATCACCGACGAGGCGTGGCTCAAGGATACCTTTGTTCCGGACGTGCAGAATCGCGGCGCCGTGGTCATCAAGGCCCGTGGCGCCTCCAGCGCCGCCTCCGGCGCCATTGCCGCCCTGGATCACCTGGTCTCCTTCGGCGCGCCGACCCCGGCGGACGACTGGTTCGTGGCCGCGGTGCAATCCGCCGGTCAATACGGCGTGGATCCGGGTCTGGTCTTCGGCTATCCGCTCCGCTCGGACGGCGACCGCTGGGAGGTGGTCGAGGGGCTGTCCATGTCCCCCTGGGGCCGCGCCAGGTTCGAGAACGTGCTCAACGAATTGCGCCAGGAGCGCGAGGTGGTGAAGGATCTGCTGTAACGTGCAGGATGGGGGAACCCCCTCATCCCCAACCGTGGAACTCCCGTCAGGGGGTCCACGGTCGCATGCGGGATGGTGGGAGAAGCTCTCGCGCCTTGACCGTGCCCCCTTTGCGGATGTTCCACGGGAACTTGACATGATGGGGGGACCCCCCCCTCACCCCCCGTACCATGGACCTCCCTTTGGGAGTTCCATGGTAAATTTCTGGTAACTATTCAGGACCCCCTTTATTGCAGGGGGCCGGGGACCGCAAGGTCCCCGGCGGAGGTTCGGAGGCAGAGCCT
>NZ_JBZVFG010000055.1:16507-24709 GCF_058402785.1 Candidatus Magnetaquiglobus sp. | reverse complement strand
CTTGGCAAGTTTTCACCTGCATGTCAAGTGAATTTCAAATGCGATTGCCCTGGCAACCCGTTTGGGAGGGGTTGACCGGCTCCGAAAAACCGGTTAGTATATGTGGATTCGCAGCATGGGCGGTTAGCTCAGGGGGAGAGCACTACCTTGACACGGTAGGGGTCATAGGTTCAAATCCTATACTGCCCACCATTTTTAAAGGCCTTACACGACGGGCGGTTGACGGGGTTTCCAGTCAACCGCCCGTTTCGTTTTCAGCCAGTCAACGTGACCGAAGCGTGACCACGATCCAGGACCGCCACTGCCGCCCGGATGTTCTCGGGAGCCAAGTGGGCATAGCGTTCCGTCATCCGCACTGGACTGGAGCAACACCGGTCGTGTAACCCCGGTCGGTCGTCCACCTGCCGAACTTGATTTTGCCTGAGCCCCCGACAACGGTGCAAGGCATGGTCAGAGTCCAGTGAGTGCCATCCCGCCCAGCATCAGGGTCAATACCAGCCATTCCAGAACTCCGCTCCAGACCAGCAGTCGGACGATGCGTCTGGTTGATGGTTTCAAGCCCGGCAACCACGCCAGATACCAGCGACACACAGGGATCCACCCCAGGTGGGCGTGCCAGAACAGGTGACGCCGTATCGCGCGACCCCACGGGATCAGGCTCGGGTCGATCGCGCGGGCGCGGGCTGCTTGTGCCGAGGGTTGGTCGGGGAGGGGGTGATAGTGTTCCGTGAGGGTCAGGGCCGAGCCCTGATCGTCGTGTTCCCGCCGGGTGATCTCCAGTGCTCGTTTCCAACCCGAGTCGTAGGTTAGCAGCCAGCCATCCGGTACGGCCGAGCAAGTGATCTGGCAGGTGGTATTCTGGTCGTTGGCTTCGTTGAAGGCGTGCAGGTGGGCGCGCCATTCCGGTCGCAGCGGGTTGGGATCGGCTTCCCAGCGATCCAGGCGCAGGGTGGGGTTCAGGCCGAACAGGCGGCGGGGATTGGTGTCGATGAACTCTGCCAGTTCGGTTGCGGTCAGCCACGGGATGGAGACCGTGATCCAGTTGCGGTTGCCGGATTGGGGAGGTGGTTGGTCCATGGTGGGGTGAGGTCGATGGGTGATGGGAGGGGTTTTGCTGGCGGGGGCGGGGCAAGGCCCCGAGGTTTTGAATGGGCCTGGCATTTCGAGGCGCCGCTTCCGCATTTGAACCGGAGACCTTGCCACCCCGTAACGGTTTACCCGCAGCTTCCCTCCCACGGCGCGATCAGCAACGGTACCGCAAGCCCCCGCGCCAACCCCTCGACCCGCACCCGATCCCGAAACCCCGGCACCCCTCCAGGTCGCCGCGGCCCGATCACCATCATCACCGGACTGATCTCCGCGGCCACGCGCGATATGACCTCGGTCACATCCCCCTGCCGCAAGAGCGCACGATAACCAAGCCCGGAGGCCAGACACCGCTCCCGAACCCCACCCACCACCACCTGGGCCTCTTCGGACAGGAGATTTTCCAGATAGGAGCCGAACGCATCCCGCGTGGCGGCGTTGTTCAACCAGTCATCCCCCATCATCCCTTCCCAAAAGGCCGGCACCACCAACAGATGCGTGACGCGCGCCTGCAACAGAAGAGCCATGCGCACGGCCAAGGCCTCGGCACGCCGGGCCCCTGGCGTGCCGTGATGGGCCAACAACAGGTCCACGCCCGCATCCAATCGCGTGGATGCGGGCGTCCCACCATCACCCATGTCCGATCACCAGCAACACTCCCACGGCAATCACCAGAGCCGCCACCAACGCGGCGATATCCTCCAGACGGTCGCTCTTGAAGATCGACAGCGCTGAACCACGATCAAAAGAAGGGTGTTCCATGCCGACACCTCATACGGTTTTGGAGACAAAGAGCAAGACCACGATCAAGGAACCCACCGCCTTGATCAACCCCACCACCGATCCGATCACCAGCGGCGTGCCGCCAGCCTGACGAAGGGCATGACCGGTGATCTGCATGCCGAGTCCGATCAGACCCAGCGCGAACAACCAGGCGATCCAGTCGCGATACGCCTTGATGACCGGCGAGTCGTGCCAGGCGGCCTTGCTGGCGTTCTCCAGAATTCCCCTGGTGGCGCCGTCGAGTTGCGGGATCTTGGCCGCGGCCTTGAGAAGGTTGTCCTGATCACGGGAGGTGAGCTTGCGGTTGGCGATGAGATCGGAGAGGGCCTTTTTCTCCTCCGGGGTGCGCATCTTGGGGAGTTCACTCTCCAGGAGCCTGGCCTGTTTGGGCTTGAGGAGCTTCTCCTCCTTGATCTTGTCGCCGCTGAAAAATTTCCCTTGATAATGGTCCGCGGGCGCGAAGATGCCCAGGGAACTCAAGGCGAACATCAGGATGAATCCCAGCACGAAAATCGGGAATTTGCTCACCAGCACATGCACCAGATCCACCTGGGTGGCGCTCTCCTCGTGTTTGACGTACCAGGCGGCCAGCCACAGCACGATGATCGGCAGAAACAGGACACGGGTGATGTTGAAGATTTCGGCGACCTTGAGGGTTTCGATCCCCTCGGGATCGAAGGCAAGGGCGGCGCCCGCCACCTGGGCGGAGTTGAGGATGCCGGTTCCGGCCCAGGCGCCGAACTGAACCGGCGTCATGTGGAACAGATGGCCGACGGTGGGGAAGATGAACATGCACATCACCCCCCAGGCCAGGATGGTGCCGATGGTGTAGGCGATCTCGGCGGCCTTGGCCTGGACCACCGGCGCGGAGGCCACGGTGGCCGAAACGCCGCACACCCCCATGCCTGCGGAGAGGACACCGGTCATGGAGTTGCTGGATTTCATGCGCCGCCCCATGAAAAGCACGATGCCCACCGAGCCCAGCACGAAGATGCCGATCAACACCACGCTCAAGGCGCCGAGCTGGGCCAGTTCGGCGGCGGAATAGAGGGTCCCCAGCAGGATGACGCCGGTTTTGAGGAACAGGCGCGACAGGCGAACGCCGTTGGCGGCCCAGGCGGGAATGCGCAGCACGTTGACCACGAAGATGCCGATCAGGATCCCCAGCACCACGTAGTTGAGGTTGAAAATCTTGGCGAAGTCCCAGGAGAGGGTGCCGGAATCCTTGACCGCCTTGCCCCAGTTGGCGAAGAGCGGGTCAAGTCCCCAACGGACCATCAGGGCGATGATCAGGATGAAGCCCACCCCTGGAATCGTGGAGACGATGTAGTCCAGCTGTCCGGGTTTCGGGCTCCAGGCGAGGATGAACAGACCCGCCAGGGTGAAAAAGCCGCCGAAGATGAAGGAGAGTTTGGCCTGGAACGCTTTTTCCTGATCGAACTTGGATTTCGGCATTTTCAGGGTGGGCGCCGGTTTTTTCTGCGCCTGGGCCAGCTCGGTGGCGACCCTCAGCTCGGCCTCGTACTTCTCCTTGACCGAGACGTGATCCTTGAAGGCCGCCTGTTGCAGCGAGGATTGCAGGGTATCCACCGCGCCCAGATGGTTCAGGCCGCCCCACAGCAGGATGAGCAGCCCGATGATCAACAGCGCGGGCGATTTATGGGTATAGATCATGGCCGTGGCCTCTCCACGCAAGGGTGAATCCGCGCGTTACTCGATCGGCAGTTGACGGGCTTTCCAGTCCGGGAAACCGTTGCGATACCAGTGGAGATTCTTGTAGCCCTCCCGCGCCATGACGGTGACCAGCTTGAAGGATTTCCAGCAGCTGGCGGCGTTGCAGAAGACCACGTAGTTTTTCTGCTTGTCCGGCATCTTGCTCAGATCGTACTTGTCCTTGGTGGCATCGAATTGAACATCCTTGGCGCTGTTTTCCGGATCGTAGGGCACGGAGATCGCCCCCTTGATGCTGCCATCGACGAACTCGGCGGCCTTGCGGGCATCGACGAGGATCGCCCCCTCGGCCTGGAGCTTCTGTACCGCGTCGGCCTCGATCAGATTGACCCCGGCGGGCGGCGTGGTCGGGACCTGCGGCGGATCGCTGGCGTGAGCCGTGCCGATAAGCAGGGTGAGGGCCAGGGCCAGGGCTTGAAGGAAGCCAACGGGTCGAATGGCGGGCATATTCTCCTCCTTGGAATCAGTATGACAATCTTAATCATCGGCATGTGCCGACTGGGTGGCGGGGCTACCGGGAGAGTATAGGCCGTTCGCGTCTGATTTCAATGGCGGAAAACAACAAATCCACCGTTGCCAAGGCATGCCCGACCGGACCGGTCAGGATTCGGCCTGCACGGCGTGCTCGAGGGCTTCGCGGACGAATTGATTCAGGCTTTTCCCCCGGCGTTTGGCGACCCAGAGGGCGCGAGCGTGGAGTTCGGGTGCCACGCGGGCAGGAATTTTTCCCGAGGAGGGTTGGTCCGGGATTTCGCCGCGCGCCTGACAGCTCCGCAGATAGAAATCGACCGCCTCTTGATAAGGCTTGGCGGATCTCACCCACCGATTCGCCGTGAAAGGTGATCAAGGCGCGTATGCCGGAAACCCGATCGACAAAACAGCCATCTTCCTCACTGTACTCGATGTGGCTGGCATACCCTTGGTACATCATGGGGGTCATGGTTTGACTCCAAGTCGTAAGCAAAATTCACGGGCGGCACGAACCTGATAGGGTTTGGCCTCCTTGCCCGGATGGGGTCGATGGAAGTCGGCGCGCTCTCCGCGCAGCTTGAAACCGACCCGCGAGCCGCTGCCTTCGATGATCTCTGCCCCGAGCGCGAGGAACAGGGCTTCGATTCGGACTCATTCCAAAGAGAGGGGAACCGGTGTGGCGAAGAGCGCTTGCAGGGTCTGACGATGCTTGCTGTTTATGGGGGAATGGTAGCATGGATCCGCCGTTATGGCGAGTCTGGCCATTTTGTCGGTGTTGACAAAAAAAATCGTACATAGATATCATTGAAATTATCGTTGAACCCAATGCAAACTTAAAATTTATTATTTTGATGAATTTTAATATGGAAATACAGGCCCCTAAGATAACTTGAAGTAATCAACTATTTTTAAGATTTCATTTATTGAATGGTTTGATCTTAAGTATATAGCAATGATTTTCTAACCAAATAACACTGCGAAAATTTGAATATGGAAAATCAGATTAATGTGGTTGCATCGCATTCTAGACCATATGCTTACGACAAGATCCAATTAATTGAATTCGATTGTCCTAAAGGTGAAGAAAAGATGAACGTAAGGGAAAAGGAAGTATCTTTCGGGAATGTTCTTGAATGTGGATGCGAAAATCGAACTTATTATCCACATTTAGAAAAGAAAAAATAGTGTCTTGATATTAAATTCATCATTTCTAACAGTATCAGTATTATTCTTTATGTAATAACAACTTTCTTGACAGCAAAATCAAGTCTTTCGCGACCAATAAACAGGGTAAATTATAATGAGTATTCATGTTGGTGGGATCAGTATTCTTGATGAGTTGATAAATCTAAGATACGATCTTGCCCGGACTCAGAATATTCTGCAGTGGATAGTTGATAATAATCTGGATCGAATCAGATTGCCTAATGAGACGGAGGTAAAAAAAGATTGATGAAGATGCATATAATGCGACCGTGAAAAGGTTTCCAAGTTCAGGGTTATACAAGAAATAAACATCATAAATTTCAGGAACGCATTCGCTATCAGAATTTTATTAAAGTGTGCCGTTAGAGCCCTGTTTGTTACGGCGCGTCCTCATAAGGGGTGGCAGCGGGCGGACGGTTGTGCGCAAGGGGCTTGCCGGGGAGAAAATTTTCGGTTATCCTTGGCTTTTAGGTGGAAAGGGGCTATAGTCCCCTCGACTGATTCGCGGATGGAGTGGGAAAAGTCGGCTATGCCGGCTTTTTTGGTTTCTCGGGCTGGTGAATCGCACGGTTTTAAGCAAGCCATCCGAGCAATCCATTCCGAACAAGGCTTTCGATCGTCCAGATAAAGGTTGGCGTGGTTTGACCGAATCTTCCGAAATTCAACCGATCCGGCTCACCCTGGCCGAGCAGCTGGAAAAACTGGCCAGCGAGGCCGCCGTCGCCGAGGGGTGCGAACTGGTCGGCGTGGAGTTGCACTCCGAGACCGGGGGACGCCTGATTCGCGTCTTTCTCGACCGCCCGGAGGGTGGCCTGCGCATCGCCGATTGCGAGGCGGTCAGCGAACGGCTGTCAGGGTTGATGGATCTTCACGACCTCATTCCAGGCCGTCATCGCCTGGAGATCTCCTCGCCGGGCCTGACCCGACCCCTGAAACGACGCGAGGATTTCAGCCGTTTCAAGGGGCGGCTGGCCGTGATCCATGCCGTTGTGGCGCCAGGAGAGGCGCCCCCCGAGGTCCCACCGGTCGCCACGGAAAAAGGGCCGGGTCGCAAGCCGGTGGCGGGCGCCAACCGGAAGATGGTCAAGGGCACGCTGCAAGGCGTGGAAGAGGATGACGTGCTGATCGACGTGGGTGATACCCGGCAGCGCATCCCCTTCCGTCTGATCGCCAAGGCCCATCTGGATTTTGAGTTTAACCGTGGAACTCCCGAAGGGAACTCCACTGGTGGGGGGTGAGGGGATTCTCCTCCCATCGAAAATATCAGCCATAGCACCGGGTGTCATTCATGAGTGTTGAAATCGTACAGATCGCCGAACAACTGGCCAGGGAAAAGGGCATTCCTCGCGACATCGTCATCGAGGCCATGGAAGATGCCATCCGTACCGCCTCCAAACGCAAGTACGGCGCCCACAAGAACATCCAGGTGACCTTCGAGGGCAAGTCCGGCGAGTTCAAGCTCAATCAACTCCGCGAGGTGGTCGAGAACGAGGATGCGCCGGGCTACGAGGGTCCGGATACCCACATGTTGCTCTCCGAGGCGCAGAAACTCAATCCAACCGCCAAGGTGGGCGATTTTCTCGCCGAACCCCTGCCGCCGATCGAATTCGGGCGCATCGCTGCCCAGACCGCCAAGCAGGTGATCGTCCAGAAGGTGCGCGAGGCCGAACGCGACAGCGTTTACCGCGAATACATCGATCGCAAGGGCACCCTGGTCAACGGTCTGGTCAAGCGGGTGGAACGCAACAACATCTACGTGGATTTGGGACGCGCCGCCGCCTTCCTGCCCCACGAACATCAACTGTTTCGGGAGCACTACCGTCCCGGCGACCGCATCCGTGCCTACATCCACGAAGTGCGCGACGTGCAGCGCGGTCCGCAAATCATCCTCTCCCGCACCGCGCCGGAGATGGTGCCCAAACTCTTCGAGATGGAGGTGCCGGAGATCTACGACGGCATCGTCGAGATCCGCGCCGTGGCGCGGGACCCGGGCTTTCGCAGCAAGATCGCGGTGCGCTCCAACGACGCCCATGTCGATCCGGTCGGCGCCTGCGTCGGCATCCGCGGTTCCCGCGTCCAGGGGGTGGTGACCGAGTTGCAGGGCGAACGCATCGACATCATCGAATGGTCGTCGGATCCGGCGGTCTTCGTCTGCAACGCCCTGGCGCCCGCCGAGGTGATGAAGGTGGTGATGGACGAGGACGAAAGCCGCATCAAGGTGATCGTGGACGAGGATCAGCTGTCGCTGGCCATCGGACGGCGCGGCCAGAACGTCCGTCTGGCCTCGGAGCTGACCGGTTGGAAGATCGACATCATCACCGAGCGCGAAGAGGCGGAAAGCCGTGTCGAGGAGTTCGGAGCCATTGCCCGCGAGTTCATGGAACGGCTCGATCTCGACGAGGAGGTGGCCACCTCGCTGGTTCAGGAGGGGTTCACCACCCTGGAGGAGGTGGCCTACGTGCCTCTCGAGGAGTTGGCCGGCATCGACGGCTTCGACGAGGAGATCGCCCGCGAACTGCGTACCCGCGCACGGGATCAGTTGCTGCACTCGGCCCTGGAGAACGAAGAGCGCAAGGCGGCTTTGTCGGTCGATCCGCGCATCTCCCAGCTGCGTGGCTTGACCGATACCATGGTGATCGCCGTGGCCGAGAAGGGGATTACCCAGCTGGACGATCTGGCTGATCTCTCCACGGACGAGCTGTTGGATATGATCGGCAATGGCCTGAGCCGCAAGGATGTGGAACGGGTGATCCTGCAGGCGCGCGAGCTGGCGGGCTGGTTCGAGGAGTGAGGTGACCGCCCCGGATCGCGCGGATCGGAACGCGAGCACCCCCCGGAAACGGGAGAAGCCGCGTCACCGGTCGGCTGAAAAGGAGAGTCGGGAGCGTTCGAACGACGCCGGGCGGGCCGGGAACGGTCGGGCCG
>NZ_JBZVFG010000055.1:0-16407 GCF_058402785.1 Candidatus Magnetaquiglobus sp. | reverse complement strand
AAGTGTCGCGGGCCGGGAACGGTCGGGCCGAAGTGTCGCGGGCCGGGAACGGTCGGGCCGAAGTGTCGCGGGCCGGGAACGGTCGCGAGGCTCCGAACGTCGGAACGCCACGCGTGGAGGCGACGGAGGCCGGTGGGGTCGGCGAAGGCGTGACGGGTGCGCGACCGATCGGTCGGGAGGAGCGCGACTCCCCCTGGCGGCGTTGCGCGATCAGCCGCAACCGGCGTCCCAAGGAGCAGTTGTTGCGCTTTGTCATCGATCCGGGCGGTCGTCTGGTCGAGGATGTGTCCTCCTCCCTGCCTGGACGCGGCATTCATGTGCTGCCGGATCGAAAACGGGTGACGGCGCTCATGACCCGGCATAAAATGGGTCGCGACGAGGTGGATGCCGTGCTGATGCGTCTGGCCGGTGCCCTGGAGCGGCGTTTGTTGGACGGCATCGGACTGGCGCGGCGCACCGGCGGGTGTCGGGTGGGACTGCGCGAGTGCGAGGAGTGGATCCGGCGCGGGGCCCGTCCGTTGATCCTCATGGCCGAGGATGCCGTGGGTCTGCGCGAACGGCTGGAACCGTTGGGTGCTCCGCACGGGGGGGTCGAGATCGTCCGGGTTCCGGGGACCGAACGATTGGGGACCTTGTGGTCCGGTCGCACGGTGGTGGTGATCGCGGTGTTGCATGCGGGTGTTGGTGCGCGGATTCGTGCCGATGCCGCTCGATGGTGGAGTTTTACGCGCGTGGATGCGGGATGATGGGGTGGGTTTGGGGTTGTTTCCCCCGGCACGGCAAGGCGCGCGAAGTGGCCGGGTTGAGACGTTTAAACGACGATGCCGATGGGCATCGCACTGGTGGAGAAGGTTCGGTTGAGCGACTTGAATGACAACGATGGCGATGGCGAGGGTTCGCGGTTGACCTTGAAGGCCCCGCGCCGCATTGTGCTGCGCAAGACGGTGGAAGGGGGCTCCATCAAGCAGAACTTCTCCCATGGCCGCAGCAAGAGCGTGGTGGTGGAGGTTCGCAAGAAGCGCACCTTCGTCAAGGGTTCGGGCGATGAGGTCGATGGCCTGGATGTGGTGCGCGAGGAGGCGCAACTCAAGGAGAATGCGCGCATGGGCGCGGCCTCCTCTTCGAGCGCCTCCGCGACGGATCCGGGCAAGGACCGCAAGCATCAGATCCTGACGCCGATGACCCCGGCGGAACGGCAGTCGTTCCAGGAGAAGCAGGAACAGGAACGGTTGGCGCGCGAACAGGCGGAACAGGAACGTCTGGAGGCCGAACGGCGCCGTCTGGAGGCCGAACGACAAGAGGCCGAGCGACGCGCCCGTGAGCGCGAGGAGGCCGAGCGTCGTCTGGAGGCCGAGCGGCAGGCTGCTGCGGCGGTTGCCGCGCCGGTCGTCGAACCGACCCCCGAGCCGACCCCTGCGCCGACCCCCGAGCCGGTGAAACCAGAGCCCGAAGCGGTTGCCGAGCCTCGTCTGGTGGTCAAGCCCGCCGCGGACAAACCCAAATCCGAAACCAGGCCATCGGGCCTTGCCGCCACGGTGCGCATCGAGGCCGTCCGGCCCCGCGAGCCCGCCGCGACCAAGCCGGATGTGGCCGCCACCCCGCCCGCTCCCCGCGCCGCCACCCGCGAAACGTTGGTCCGTTCCACGGCCCCGCGTCCGGCCACGCCGGCCACGCCGGCCACGCCCCTGGTTTCCGACCCCGCCGAGGAGATGGTGGCCGAGGAGCCCAAGTCGCTGGTGCCGCCCCGTGAGGAGAATCGCAATCTGACCCGAGCCCAACGGGAGGATCTGGCGCGCAAAAAGACCGAATTGCTGGTGGCCAAGCGGCTCACGCAGCTCAACGAGTTGCGCGAGCAGAAGCGGCTTATCGACGAGCGGCGCGCGGTCGAGGCCGACACCTCCAGTGGCAATGGCGATGGCAGTGGCAGTGGCGATAGCGCCTCCCGCGAGACCCTCAAGAGCAAGGGCAAGCGCAAGGGTGGCAAGAAGGTCACGGTTCCGAACCTGCCGCAGGAAAAGCAACTCCCCATGCGTGGCAAGACCCCTCCCATGGGGGTCAAGCCGATGGCGCGTCGCGGTGCCGTGGGTCGTTTCGACATGCCGGCTCCGCAGCCGGTGCTGCGCGACGTGATCATCCCCGAGGTGATCACGGTGGGCGAGCTGGCCAGCCGCATGGCGATCAAGTCCTCCGAGGTGATCAAGCGGCTCATGGCCCAGGGGATGATGGTGACCATCAACCAGGTGCTCGACCAGGATACCGCCGTGTTGGTGGTGGAGGAGCTGGGGCACCGTCCAAAGACCATCTCCGAGGGCGCGGCCATCGAGGCCGAGCTGGCCGACAGCAACGATCTGGACAAGGATCTCACCATCCGTGCCCCGGTGGTGACCATCATGGGTCATGTCGATCATGGCAAGACCTCGCTTCTGGACGCCATCCGCAAAACCGATGTCGCGGCACGGGAGTTCGGTGGCATCACCCAGCACATCGGCGCCTATCAGGTGTTGATGGAGAATGGGGCGATGATCACCTTCCTGGATACGCCGGGTCATGCGGCCTTCACGGCCATGCGTGCCCGTGGTGCCAAGGTGACCGACATCGTGGTGCTGGTGGTGGCCGCCGATGACGGTGTGATGCCCCAGACCGTGGAGGCCCTCAACCACGCCAAGGCGGCCAAAGTGCCGATCATCGTGGCCATCAACAAGATCGACCGTCCGAACGCCAATCCGGACCGGGTGATGCAGCAGCTCTCCGATCAGGGTCTGATTCCCGAGGCGTGGGGTGGAGAGACGATCTATCTGCAAGTGTCGGCCAAGGCCGGAATCGGCATCGAGAGCTTGAAGGAGATGATCCTGCTCCAGGCCGAGGTCCTCAACCTGCGCGCCAATTTCGGCAAGAAGGCCCGCGGGTTCATCATCGAGGCCAAGCTCGACAAGGGGCGTGGCGCGGTGGCGACCTGTCTGGTGGCCAACGGCGTGTTGCGGGTTGGCGATATCTTCGTGGTTGGTGCGGAGTGGGGCAAGATTCGCGGTCTGCTCAACGACAAGGGGCAATCCGTCACCGAGGCCCCGCCGGCCACCCCGGTGGAGGTGATCGGTCTGTCGGGCGTGCCGTCGGCGGGGGATGATCTGATCACCGTTCCGGACGAGCGGCGCGCCAAGGAGATCGCGGCGTTCCGCATGCGCAAGAACAAGGAGCTGGAGCTGGCCAAGCAGATCCCCACCACCAAGCTCGACGATCTGTTCGATCAGATCAAGCAGGGCGAGATGGAAGAGGTGAAGGTGGTGATCAAGGCCGACGTGCAGGGTTCTCTCGAGGCCGTGTCCGATGCGCTGCTCAAGATCACTCACGAGAAGATCCGTGTCAACATCATCCACACCGCCGTGGGTGGCATCACCGAGTCGGACGTGATGTTGGCGGTGGCCTCGCATGCGTTGGTGGTGGGTTTCAACGTGCGGGCCGATGCCAAGGCGCGCGAGCTGGCCAAGCGCGAGCAGGCGGACATGCGGTTCTATTCGGTGATTTACGATCTGGTGGACGACATCACCAGCGCCATGGAAGGGAAGTTGTCGCCGATTCTCAAGGAGGTGACGTTGGGACGCGCCGAGGTGCGCGAGGTGTTCCGCATCACCAAGGTGGGTTTGGTGGCCGGTTGCATGGTGCTGGATGGATTGATCCAGAAGAGCAATTACATCCGTTTGTTGCGTGACGAAGTGATCGTGTATGTCGGGACCATTCACGCCTTGAAACGTTTCAAGGATGATGTGCGCGAGGTGCGTGAAGGGACGGAGTGTGGCATCAGTCTGGACAAGTTCACGGATCTGAAGACAGGGGATCTGTTGGAGGCGTTCAGTCGCGAGGAGGTCAAGGCGACCATCGGGTGATGCGGGGTGTATGAAAGGTCGTGATGCGGCGTGCATGAGATCGTGGCTTCGATTGCCTGAGCGCTGGTTTTTTTTTGCAACAGCGGAACTCCCGCGCGTCTCCATACGGATTGGGTGGACGGAATCGGCCTGAATCGGCTAGAGTATTCGGGAAGATCGTCCTCTGTGGGGAGTGCGTCGCCATGTCCGGTCTTGTCGCCACTTTGGATACCCACGAATTCGTCAAGCAGATGGTTCCGGCTTCACCGAGGAGCAGGCGGAAACCCAGGTGGCGCTGCTGACCGATATTCTCAGCCATCCGCTTTCCACCAGGGCGGACATCTTTCAGATGGACACGCATGTGCTGGAGTTGCAGCGGGATATCAGTCCCTGGATGCCAGGATCGAGACCGTTCAAGCCGATCCGAAACGCGACATCAAGGAGCTGGAGGCCAGGATCGAGACCATGCGCGTTGGATTGCAACGGGAGATCGAGATCATGCGCGTTGGATTGCAACGGGAGATCGAGACCATGCGCGTTGGATTGCAACGGGAGATCGAGGTCGTCAAGTCCGAAACCATCCGATGGCTGGCTGGGATGTTCGCGGCCCGGACCGCCCCGATCTCCGGTGCCATGTTCGCGGTGATGAAGTTTTTGCAACCCGCGTTGGCGTCGGTCAGCCCGTCGTTCCCCCTGAGTGCCCCCCTGACGCAGACACCCCCGCCGGGGTTGGGAAGGTGATGCGTTCCGCATGTTGAATCCATGGTTTTTGCTTGGGACCGGCGAGGGGTGGATGCATCCCTTTCACGGAGCCTGCCCATGATGCGGGTCGGCGTTCTCGAAGTGCGGCTGGAGCTGCCCGGCGTGCGTTCCCTGAAAGAGAAACGTGGCATCGTCAAGAGCCTTCTGGAGCGTATCCGCCACCGCTTCGGGGTGGCCTGCGCCGAGGTGGACGAACTGGACCGCTGGGATGGGGCCGGATTGGGGTTCGCTGCGGTGGGCAATGAAACGGCGACGGTGCAGAGTCGCTTGCAGAAGGTGGCCCATTTCATCGAAGATGATGGCGAAACGGTGATGATCGATTATCGACTGGAGATCGTGACGTGAGTGTGCGGGTGGATCGGGTACGGGGACAGATCCGCAAGGAGCTGGCCGCCATGCTGCAACGGGGCGAGGTGCATGATCCGGGTCTGGCGCTGAGCATGATCTCGATCACCGATGTGGAGCTGAGCCGCGATCTGCACTATGCGGTGGTTTACTTCACGGTGATGGGACAGGAGGTCGGCGAGGTGATGTCCGCGTTGCAGCGGGCCTCGGGGTTCATGCGCGCACGGGTGGCCAAGGCCCTGGGTTTGCGACTGGCGCCCGAGCTGCGTTTCCAGCCGGATCAGTCGCTCAACCGCGCCGACGCGATGGAACGGTTGCTGAAAAGTATTCATATTCCAGAGGAAAAGCCGGGCGAGGGAGACGCCCAGGCGGAGGCATGATCGATGGGGCAGGGAAAGCGTTCAAGGAGTGCCGGCCCACACGGCTGGGTGGCGATCCACAAGGAGGTGGGCATGGCCTCCACGCGGGTGGTGGAGCGGGTCAAACGCATCATCCGGGCGGGCCGGGCCGGACATGGGGGGACGTTGGACCCCTTTTCGGAAGGGGTTCTGCCCATTGCCCTCGGCGAGGCGACCAAAACCCTGGCCTCGGTGCTCGATGGCGACAAGGCCTATCGCTGCTGGGTGCGGCTGGGGTCCGAAACCGATACCGGGGATCCGACCGGCCAGTTCATTCCCGGAAACACGAACTTCCCGGATCGGGCGACGGTCCTCGAAACCATCGCCCGCTACCAGGGGGAGATGGATCAGATCCCACCGGCCTATTCGGCCATCCATGTGGATGGGGAACGGGCCTACGATCGGGCGCGACGCGGCGAAACGGTGGAACTGCCGGCACGCCGGGTGGTGTTTCACGCGGTGGAGCTGGTGGAGTACGCCGGGGATGGCTCGATCATCCTGGACGTGCGCTGCGGCAAGGGGACCTACATGCGCGCCCTGGCCCGGGATCTGGGTCGGGAGTGGGGCTGTCTGGCCCACCTGGAACGATTGCTGCGTACCCGGACGCTGGGTTTTGATCTCGCCGATTGCCTGACGCTCGATGAGCTGACCAGGGCGGTCGCCGAGGGACGTTTGAATGAGGTGCTGTTACCCGTGGATCGGGCGCTGGACGACATCCCGGCGTTGCGACTGCGGTTGGAGGCCTGGAGCCGTGTCTTGAGCGGTCAGGCGGCGTGGATCGATGCGGATGGGGTGGAACCGGGAACGGTTCGCCTGCTTTCGCCCGAGGGACACTTTGGTGCCATCGGCACGCTGGGTTCGGGGAGCGATCCCTCGGGCCGGCGATCGTGCACGCCCAAACGACTGTTCAACCTGACATGAGAGCCACCAGCCATTTTTTTTCATTTCACATCAAGGAAGGAGTTCACCGATGTCGATCACCCAGGAACGCAAGCAGGCCCTGATCTTGGAGTATGCCACCAAGGAGGGGGATACCGGTTCGCCGGAAGTGCAGGTCGCCCTGCTGACCGAGCGGATCAACAATCTGACCGAGCATCTGCGCGGCAACATCAAGGATCATCACTCCCGGCGGGGTCTGTTGAAAATGGTGGGGTTGCGTCGTCGTCTGCTGACCTATGTGAAGGGGCAAAGCAACGAGCGCTATCTGACGTTGATCAAACGGCTGAATCTGCGCAAGTAGCTTTAACATGATGGGGGGAAGCCCCCCTTATCCTCCGACCGTGGACCTCCCCCCTGGCGGGAGTTCCATGGTAGCATGAGGGGGGAACATCCCCATCACCCCCTTGCCGAGGGATGCCCGCGAGGCGAGCCCCGGTCAATCGCGTGGCTCCGGCGTGTGCGCTCCCAAGGAGAATCCGGGCGCCTCTGGCCGGTTGCCTCGCCACCCATACCACCGGACGCGTTCCCGCGTCCGGTGGATTTCACCCCTACCGATGGATAACCAATCAATCATGTTCAATATTTTCAAGAAAAGCGTACAATTCGGCCCGGAGGTGATCACCCTGGAGACCGGTCGCATCGCCCGTCAGGCCGACGGCGCGGTGCTGGTCACCTACGGCGAGACCATGGTTCTGGTGGCCGTGACCGCCGAAAAGGAGCCGCGTCCTGGCATCGATTTCCTCCCCCTTGGGGTTCACTATCAGGAGAAGCACTGGGCTGCGGGTCGCATTCCCGGTGGTTTCATCAAGCGCGAAACCCGCCCTTCGGATCGCGAAACCCTGACCTCGCGTCTGATCGATCGTCCGCTGCGTCCCCTGTTCCCCAAGAATTTCACCCTGGATACCCAGGTGGTGGCCACGGTGCTGTCGTTCGACGGCGTGAACAGCGCCGACATTCCGGCCATGATCGGCGCCTCGGCGGCCCTGGCGATCTCCGGGTTTCCTTTCGAGGGTCCGATGGGTGGTGCGCGGGTGGCCTATGTGAACGGTCAATACGTGCTCAACCCCACCACCGAACAGATGGCCGAATCGACCCTGGATCTGGTGGTGGCCGGTACCGGCGACGCGGTGACCATGGTGGAGTCCGAAGCCAATTTTCTCACCGAGGATGAGATGCTCGGCGCGGTGATGTTCGGCTTCGAGGGGTATCAGCCGGTGCTTGGTCTGATCCGCGAGTTGTCCGCCGCGTGCGGCAAGCCGCGCATGGAACTCCCTCCGATCGACAAGAACGAGGATGGCCTGTTTGCGGCCTTGCGTTCCGGTTTTGGCGACCGGATGCGTGCGGTATACGAGATCGCGGACAAGATGGAGCGTCAGAAGAGCGTGGCCGCGCTGAAGGTGGAGGCTGCCGAGGCCCTGGGCGAGGGCGACAAGGCGCGCGCCGCCGAGGTGAAGATGGTCTGCAAGCATCTGGAGTCCGAGGTGATCCGCGAGCGGATCCTGTCGGGCGGCACCCGCATCGACGGGCGCACGCTCACCCAGATCCGTCCGATCGACTGTCAGGTGGGTGTGTTGCCGCGTGTGCATGGTTCGGCCCTTTTCACCCGTGGCGAGACCCAGGCCCTGGCCACCGTGACCCTTGGCTCCAAGCGTGACGAGCAGATCGTCGAGAGTCTGCATGGCGAGAGCCGCGAGCGGTTCTATCTCAACTACACCTTCCCTCCCTACTGCGTCGGCGAGACCGGTCGTCTGGGTGCGCCGGGACGGCGTGAGATCGGACACGGCAAGCTGGCTGCCCGTGCGTTGGCGGCCATTCTGCCCGAGCTGGAGGCTTTCCCTTACACCCTGCGGGTCACCTCCGAGATCACCGAGTCCAACGGCTCTTCGTCCATGGCCACGGTGTGCGGTTCGGTGTTGGCCATGCTGGATGCCGGCGTGCCGGTGAAGTCGATGGTGGCGGGCATCGCCATGGGTCTGGTGAAGGAAGGGGAGCGGTTCGCCATTCTTTCCGACATTCTCGGCGATGAGGACCATTTCGGCGACATGGACTTCAAGGTGACCGGCAACGCCCAGGGAATCACCGCGTTGCAGATGGACATCAAGATCACCGGCATCACCCGCGAGATCATGGCGGTGGCGTTGCGTCAGGCCCGCGAGGGTCGTTTGCACATTCTGGGCGAGATGCAGAAGCGCATCGATGCGCCGCGTGTCGAACTCTCGCCCCACGCGCCGCGCATTTTCACCATGAAGATTCATCCGGACAAGATTCGCGACGTGATCGGTTCGGGAGGCAAGGTGATTCGTGGCATTACCGAGGAGACCGGCTGCCAGATCGACATCAGCGACGACGGCACGATTTCGATCTCCTCGGCCAACGGCGAGAGTGCCAAGGCCGCCGAGCGGATCATTCGCGGTATCGTATCGGATGTGGAGAAGGATGCGATCTACGAGGGCAAGGTGGTGCGGATCACCGATTTCGGTGCTTTCGTCAACATTCTGCCCAACAAGGATGGTCTGGTACACATCTCGCAGATTTCCAATCAGCGCGTGGCCAAGGTTTCGGACGTGTTGAAGGAGGGGGATGTGGTGAAGGTCAAGGTGTTGGACATCGACCGTCAGGGTCGTGTCAAATTGACCATGAAGGATTTCTGAGGCAGGGTGTGCTCCGGCCCCCGTCATCGCGGGGGACCGGGGGCGATCATCGCCCCCGGCGGAGGTCTGGAGGCAGAGCCTCCGGGACTTTGCCTTTGACTCTTCCTTTGCTTTTCAGGCGCGATTTACAAAAGCCTTTTTTCGCGCAGCGAAAAAAGGCCCGCGCCAGCCTTCCAGCCCGGTATCGTTCGCGCCTTTGGCGAACGATACCGGGCGCGCTTGCCCTTCAGGCGCGATTTACAAAAGCCTTTTTTCGCGCAGCGAAAAAAGGCCCGCGCCAGCCTTCCAGCCCGGTATCGTTCGCGCCTTTGGCGAACGATACCGGGCGCGCTTGCCCTGAACGAGCCGCCGACATGGATCGCGTGTGCCTTGAACGAGCCGCCGACATGGATCGCGTGTGCCCTGAACGAGCCGCCGACATGGATCGCGTGTGCCTTGAACGAGCCGCCGTTGGTGATCCCCACCGAAAGCGGCTTTTTTGATGGGCGGAATTTGTGCGTACCGCTGTTTTGACCTTTACCACAGCCTTGTTCCCTTTCTCATCGCCCCCTGGTTTGCCCACATTGACGAACGAAACATCAAGATCCGGTTAAGATCTGATTAATCTAAAAAGAACAGCAAAAACATGGCTTGCGACGGACGGATCGATCACTAGAATAGGGGCTCCCGTATTGACGCAACCTTCTGACAGGAGCCCATTCATGAAAAAAACCCTCTCCCTGCCTCTGTTTCTGGTCGTTTTCGGCATGGCCGGCAGCGCCCTGGCCGCGGATTGCGTGATCAGCTATCACCGCACCGCCTGCGCCGGTCAGGAGGCCACCTCCTATGCCAAGTGCGACGGCAAGCAGGCCTGCGACAAGGACAACGCCGCGGCGACCAAGGAAGCCTGTATCGAGGCGGCCAAGAAAGCCTGCCCGAACGATCGCACCGACATCACCAAGTCCAAGGTGATCAAGGCCAAATTCAAGGGTGAGGCACTGGTCGGCGGCTTTAGTGATGCGGGTGCCGCGGATCCCAAGGGTGCCAACTTCTGCGCCGGGGATCGTCCGGACTTCAACAAGTGCAAATAAGTTCGGCCAAGGAACACCCGCAAGGGAGGGTCTTGGTTGGGGGGTGAGGCATTTCTTCCCCCGTTATGTACATTTTCATGCGAAATCAAACCAAAACGAACGGTGGGAGCCTGGCTCCCGCCGTTTTTTTTGGTCTTGTGAATTTTTTTGAAAAATGACTTGTAAGAAGTTGCCGGTTGCCTGATGATTGTTAACACGGGATGCGGCTCAGATCGTCCAAAGGGGGACTCATCGGGCGGCGGGAAGCGATCCAAAGGTTTGACCATCACGATCACCAGGAGTTTTGTGCGTGGAAATCATCAAAATCGCTGTTGCCAAGGGTATTCATTGGGTGGAGATTCCCAGCGCCGGATTGCGGATCTTGTGCGGCTGCCCGATGGACAGCGTGAAACACCTGATGAAGCGTGGGCTGATCATCTCCACGGAGAAAAAGGGGGTTCCGTGCGAAACCGGACCCAATGCCATCCTGCTTTCGGATAACATGCTCCAGAATGGGGAATTGGCCAACCTGGGCGAGTTCCCGGTGTTGCAGATGCTCTACAAGCAGGGTCTCATCATTCCCAATCACCCCAACAACACCGGGCTCAAACCGCTGCTCATCGGCCTGGCCGAGCAGGTCAACGCCCAGTTGCAGTACATCTACCGTGGCAACTACGGTCTGGTTTCGAAAGAGGAGATCGAGGCCACCGGGGTCGATTCGGCCACGGCCCACGAAATGATGCGCCTGAAATTGCGCTTTGCTTTTGGTGCGATCCGCTCCACCGATGCCCTGCTCGACACCTGCGTGGTCGGGGATGGGGAGGTGGAGATCCGCGAGGGGGTGATCATCCGCCGTCAGGCGCGCAATGTCTACGAGTTCGCGTATGCGGGGGAGAGGGTGACGGTGGATCTCAACCTCGCCCCCGGCGAACGCTACGAATCGGCCTATCCGTTGGGGTTCCAGGCGCTGCCGCGTGAATATTTCGCGGTGGTCCACTCCGGCGAGGGGGATGGCTGGGACGTCAACCGTCCGAGCATGTCGAGCATCCTGATGTTCCACGGCAAGATCTATCTGATCGATGCCGGCCCCAATCTGTTCGCCAATCTGTTGGCCCTGGGGATCGGCATCGACGAGATCGAGGGGATCTTCCATACCCACGCCCATGACGATCACTTCTGCGGCATCACCACCCTGATGCGCTCGGGTCGCAAGATCCACTATTACGCCACGCCGCTGGTGCGCGCCAGCGTGGAGAAGAAACTGGCCGCCCTGCTCTCCATCGAGGAGGAGCGGTTCGGGGAGTTCTTCGAGATCCACGACCTGGAGCCGGAGACCTGGAACGACATCGAGGGGTTGGAGGTGCGTCCGATCAACTCGCCCCATCCGCTCGAGACCACGATTTTCATCTTTCGCTCCTTGTGGCAGGATGGGTATCGCAGCTATGCCCACTTCGCGGACATCGTGGCCCTGGAGGTGTTGGAGAGGATGATCACCGACGATCCAAGCCGTCCGGGGATCGATCGGGCCTGTTTCGAGCGGATTCGCGCCGAGTACCTCACGCCAGCCACCTTGAAGAAGCTCGACATCGGCGGTGGCATGATCCACGGCGTGGCCAAGGATTTCAAGCACGACACCTCGGAGCGGATCCTGTTGGCCCATCTGGCACGTGAGTTGACCCCCGAGGAGCGGGAGATCGGTTCGAACGCCCCGCACGGCATGATGGATGTGTTGATCGCCGGTCAATCGGATTTCGCGCGGCGCAGCGCCTTCGCCTTTCTCCAGTCGGCGTTGCCGGACATTCCGATTCATCAGTTGCGCATTCTGCTCAACAATCCGATCGTCCACTTCAAGCCCGGCATGATCCTGCTCAAGGAGGGGGAGAGTCCGAAGAACCTCTATCTGATCCTGACCGGCGCGGTGGAGAAGATTCGCACCAGCCAGAACTATCTGGGCCGTCTTTACAGCGGCACGATGATCGGCGAGGTGCCCGCCCTGGAGGAGAAGGCGGCGCGCTATACCTACAGCACCGCCTGTTTCGCCCAGGCGTTGGAGATTCCTGTTTTTCTGTATCTGGAGCTGGTGCGGCGCAACGACTTCACCGCCCACATCGCCAGGAACGCCGAGATGCGCGCCTTTTTGCAGGCGAGCGCGCTGTTTGCCGAAGGCGTTCCCGATCCGGTGTTGAGCCGGGTGGCCGAGGGGTTGCAGGCGCGCCGTCTGCCGGCGGGGTATGTGATTCCCTGTCAGGAGATGACCGCCCTGAATCTGATCGTCTCGGGTCGCGTGGAACGCAGCCTGGGGGGTGAACAGGTCGAGATTCTGGAAGCGCGCGATCACTTCGGCGAGGAGATGGCGGTGTTTGGCCTGCCGTGCCTGTTTCGTTTCCGGACCCTGGAAGAGACCGCGCTCTTCGCGATTCCCGCCGCGCGGTTGCGGGACATTCCGATCGTGCGCTGGAAGCTTTTCGAGGGGTATCACGAGCGCGCCGCGCGGATGATTCACGCCAGCAACGACAAAACCTTGTTCCACTGGAACGCGGCCTTCGAAATTCAGATTCTGGAGATGGACATCCATCACAAACGATTGTTCGAGATCGCCAACGCCATCATCGGCATTCTGCGCTCCGGGGAGGCGCGTCAATCCCTGGAACAGGCCCTCGACTCCCTGGTGAAATACACGGAGTATCATTTCGTTGCCGAAGAGAGGTTGATGGAGCGCTACGGTTATCCGGAACTGGAGCGGCACAAGGCGTATCACCGTCATCTGGAGCAGCAGGTCATGGAGTATCGTGCTCACATTCTGGAACATGAGGATCCGCGCGGGATCGATTTCAATGGATTTTTCACGGGTTGGATGATTCGCCATATCCTGAGCGCGGATCGTCAGTACAGCGCGTTCCTGAATGCGCGCGGGATCTATTGAGGCTGGAGGAACCACGCCCGCCAGGTGAAGGAGACCGGGGAAGATGACGAAAGGGTGGGAGATCAAGCGGGCGACGGACGCGGACGCACCGGCGGTGGCCGGGCTGGTGGGTGAGTTGCTGGATGAGATCATGCGTCATTACGGCGAGCGGGCTTTCTGGTTCGACCGGGAGGGGAGCGAGGCGCGGGTGGTGGAGGCTGTCGCCCGCGAGCGTCTTTTCATCTGGATCGCACGCGCTCCGGACGGGGAGCCGCTCGGGGTGGTGACGGTGTGCGAGAGTTATGCCTTGTATGCGGAAGGGTTGTTCGCCACGATCACCGAGCTGTATGTCGTCCCCGCCGTTCGTTCGCACGGGGTCGGGGCGGAACTGATCGAACGGGCGCGGATCTTCGGACGGGAGCGGGGATGGGGCCGGCTGGAGGTGACCACCCCGCCGTTGCCGGCCTTCGACCGTTCGTTGGCCTTCTACGAGCGGCAGGGGTTTGCGGTCACCGGGGGGCGGAAATTGAAATGTGTGCTGTGAAACCGCACCCATCATGGGATGCGTCGTTCCATGATCAAGGGTCCAGGGGGAGTATCCCCCTGGTGGGATCCAAGGGCAAGACCCTTGGAATGTTGCTTTTGACTGGAGCGCGCTCTTCTCAAAGAAGCCTTTTTCGCCTCTTTTGCGAAAAAGGCGCCGCGCGCAGCCTTCGCGAGCTTCGTTTCCGCTTTTTACCGAGCAACCCCCGTAAGGGAGGTCCATGCTCCGGGGAGTGAGGGGGGGTTCTCCCATCATGCCAGTTGTTTTCTATCCGAACAGATCCCGCACCAAGGCATAACCATAGCGAAACCACACCCTGGAGAGCCGGATCTTCGACTCTCCGAAGATCCGCGCATGCTCGTGACTGGGCACCTCGACAAGCCGGTAACCCCTCCTCAAGGTTTTGATCACCATCTCCTGCTCGATGGTGGTGATCGCCTCGCGCAGCTCCAACGCCTTCAACACATCCACCCGCAGGGCGCGAAAGCCGTTCTGGCTGTCGCTGATGCGGGCCCCGAACCGCCAGTTGATGCAGGCGGTGATGAAGGCGCTGCCGGCCAGGCGCCAGAACTCCTGAAACGACCCGTGCAGTTCGCTCGAGCCGCCCATGAGACGGGAGGCCTGCACATGGTCGGCCACACCCGCCTGGAGCGGGGAGATCAGTTTCGGGATGTCGGCCACGTCATGGGAGCCGTCGGCGTCGATGAACAGGACCCACTCGGTGGCAAGCGCCGGGATTGCGGCGCGGATGGCGTTGCCCTTGCCCAACAGCGGCACGGAGAGCACTCGCGCGCCGGCATGTTCGGCCAGTGTCGGGGTGCCGTCCGTGGAGAGCGAGTCAACCACCAGCACCTCGGGGGCGTACTTGAGACAGCAGCGCACCATCTCGACGATGGTTTCGGCCTCGTCGCGGGTCGGGATGACGATGGTGAAGGGGAGGGGGAGGGGAGTCATGGTCACGCGGTGCCGGAGAGATCGGGCAGGAGGTTGTTGAGGATGGTCGGGTAGGCGTCGCACGGGGTCCAGCAGCCCGGACAGCGGGCAGCGCGGATTTCGGCGCGGATGGCGCGGGTCGGCGCGCTGGCCAGGAGCGCGGCGAGGTTGCCATTGTGATCACGCAGATTCCCGAGGGGACGATCCCAGATGCTGCATGGGTAAAGGGTGCCGTCCGCGGCCAGGAAAAGCGAGGTGTCCAGGGCGCGACAGGGCATGGGGTGGGTTTGGCCACGCAGGAACGCGCCGGCACGGCTCAGGTAAAGGCACTCCAGAAAGGCGACCGGATCGATGAAGCGTCGGGATTTTTTGGCGTTGAGCAAGGCGGTGATCTCGTCCTGGCGGACGGTGGCCCGTTCCGGCGTGAAGAGTCGGGTGGCGGCGTTGTCGTAATAGTGGGCCGAATGGTGGGCGAGGTTCAAGTGCCAGTGGCGGGCGGTGACGCCGGGAAACCGGGCCTGGACCCGGCGCATGGTCTCGTGGAGCGTGCCGGTGGTGGGATCCGAGAGGGTGAAGCCGAAAAAAAGTTGTAGACGCGGATCCGGATGGGCGCGGAAATGTTCGAAAACCACCATCACCCCTTCCCAGTTGCCCGGCACGCCGCGCAGGGCGTCATGTCGGTCGGGCGGACCATCGAGGCTCAGCGTGATGGTCAGGCGCGGCGGACCCAGGGCCAGGATCTGGCCGATGCGTTGGATGGTCAGGGCGGGGGAGACGGCGTTGGTGGGCAGATGCAGGTGATAGAGCCGGGGGACGCGGCGCAGGATGATGGCGACCAGCTCCGGCAGGTCCGGCCTGAGCAGGGGTTCCCCGCCGGTCAGATCGATCCAGGACCAGTGGGGATGGCGGGTGAGGAACCGGTCGATCTCGGCGGCGGCGAGGGGATGGGCAGGTTCGGACTTTTGCCAGATGTTGCAAAGGCGGCAGCGGGCGTTGCAGCGGTTGGTGACCGCGAAGGTCAGCTTGTAGGGGCGGGGGTGGGCGCGGGGCAGGTTGGCCAGAAGGATCGCGCCGGCCAGATGGAGGAGGGGGCTCATGCGCCCGGACGACGCCCCCGATGCACCGTGAACGTTTGAGGAACACGCGGGTCCGAGGCCTCGTCGAGGGCGGTCCGGGAGACCTCGAGAAGCCATGGGGAGGCGTTGAGCACCTCGACCTGGCGGGGATTGCCATAGACGATGGTGACCGGCGCGGGGGAGCGCTGGATGCGCTCCTCGATGCGGAGCACGACCGACTGCATCACCTCGCGGTTGAAGGGGTTGGACATGTAGATCAGCAGCGGCTCATCCGGCAGGTGGTACTCGGTGACATCCAGATGGATGATGGCCAGATCGGAGCAGCGTTGCGCCGGATCGCGGAATTTGCGGAAGTTATCCGCCGCGATGTCGCAGAGTTGTTTGGCGAACTCCACGCCGAGGATGCGCGCGAAGGGGTGGAAGGAGGCCAGAAGCAGGGCGCGTCCCTTGCCGGCTCCCAGATCGATGAAGACGGTGTGCTCCTTGGGGATGGTGGGCAGCGCCATCACCGCATTGAAGAGGGTTTCGTGGGTGCCTTGATACTCGACCCCCTTGTAGCGGTTGGGGGAGTCGATTTCCAGATCCAGCATGCCGATGCGGCCCGAGGTATCGATGCCGTAGCGGTAATCCAGGGATTGTTTGCGGTTGCGCAGCCGTTTGATCCACAGGGAGGGACGGAGGGCGCGGCGCAGGCGGGACCAGGTGAGATCCTGGGATTTGTAATACAGATAGTAGAGCCGACGGTAGAGCGGCGCGGTGAGCGGATGGGTTTTGAGGCGTTGTTTGAGATCCGTCATGATCGCGGCCAGGGCGGCAGGCTGGGGAACGGGTGATCGATCCGGGATGGGATGGCGATGCCTTGACCCGAGGCAAGGGTTTTGGGTCGAATTGCTTGTAACTGGCATGATGGGGGGAGAACCCCCTCACCCCCCGTACCATGGACCTCCC
>NZ_JBZVFG010000054.1:5646-24901 GCF_058402785.1 Candidatus Magnetaquiglobus sp. | reverse complement strand
TGCAAGCAGATGATGTTCGCGAGATGCTGCGGCTGCGTCGACTCGGTTGGGGCAATCGACCGGAAGCCTTTGCCGACGAGTTTCTGAATTGCGTGGCGGCGGCGATAGCAACACCATGAGATAAGGATCACCAAACACTGGTTGACTCCATCATCCGTTTTCATGGATGGGATTTTGACTGGCCTACAGAGCCACCACTCATTGTTCTGGATACCCGCACCCGACGTTGGTATAGTGAATCCTTGGCCGTGCAGCCTTCTGGTCTCCTTGACTGGGAAGCCATCACCGAGCTCCAGCAACGCCTGCTGGGTAAGCCAGCTGTGCTATTGTGATGATGTTGAGTTGCGGGGACGGCGAGGCGGACCGAAAATTTGGCAGATATGTAGCAGCGGTATCCGCAACGAATTTCCACCACAGCTGCTCGCCCTGTTGGACCATCTTAACCGCTGGCTCTATGCTCCTCGCTCTCCCCTCAACTGGCTCACAAGTCGCCGCCGAATAAGGGTGATTCCGCGCAAGCCGAAAGGCACACCTTCCGGTCGGCGGCTTCTCAATCAGGCAGGCATCGGTTTTGGTGGAGCTTGATGCCGAGGGGCGACCGTTGCGTATTCAGCAGTTGACGCAGGACATGGGAGCCATAGAGTTTGTCAGGAGGGAAAAAGAGGCGCGTTGGGAATGAACCCTCCAGGTTTTTTTATGTTTTTCCACTATCAGAACGCATCGTGGCGCCATCAGGTTGCATGTTTCAATTCCGTTCTTTGTTTGGAGATGTGAGAAATGGATCAGGAATTGACAAATCAATTGGTTGCTTTTATTCAGGTCATTTTTATCGACTTGGTACTGGCGGGTGACAACGCCATTGTTGTGGGAATGGCTGCGGCATCCGTTCCTCTTGAACACAGAAAAAAAGTTATTTTTTGGGGAACTGGGGCTGCCATCGGGCTACGCATTGTATTTGCCCTGATTACCACTCAGCTTCTAGCCATTATCGGACTTACCCTTGCTGGCGGTCTTCTGCTGTTATTCGTCGTGTGGCAAATGTATCGGGAGTTGCGGACACACGGTAAGGATGAAGTGACGCCAAAAGAGGCTGAAACCGGCAACATTTCCGGACAGCAAAAAACCGTAGCTGCCGCTGTTTGGCAGGTCGCCATGGCTGACGTCTCCATGTCCCTGGACAATGTTCTGGCAGTGGCGGGAGCAGCCAAGGATCATCCCAACATCCTGGTGGCTGGACTGGTGATTGCTATTATCATGATGGCCTTTGCTGCCAATTACATTGCCGGGATGATCCACAATCATCGTTGGATTGCCTGGGTTGGCCTTGCTATCATCGCCTATGTGGCGGGGGATATGATTTGGCGTGGATATGGTGAAGTGGTTTCTGCTATTTCCTGAGTGCCTGTAAATGAATCGTCATGAGCAAGTACGAAAGCGACTCGCTTGGAGAGTGGGTGACCGGCGTCCTGATGGGACTGAAACAGCAGAAACTGAAAAAGCCACCTGGTTTTCTTCTTCTTTTTCGACACTTTGAGTCTTACCATCGATTCTACTGGCTGCAACAAACGGCGTGACTCGTTTCGAACGCGATTCTCCGGCGGGTCACGCCTCCCGTCACGCATCACCACGCAGGACAGGCAGGACATGACCAAATCAGATCAGATCTGATCAGAGCGATTGCGACAAAACGGAAACGTCCCGCCAGGAGGCCGAGGTGGCGGTCAACACCATTCGCGACACCATGAGTGCCTCCCTGGAGCAGGACAACCGGGTGGAGTTGAGAGGGTTCGGCAGTTTCGGGACCAAGGGGCGCCGAGCACGGGACGGTCGCAATCCGAAGACGGGCGCCCAAGTTCAGGTGGACGCCAAACGGGTGGTGTTTTTCAAGGCGGGCAAGGAACTGCGCGAAAGGGTGGACGTTTGACCTCTGGCGCAACCCGTCGCGCCGTGTCGGGTTTTCCGACTGACGGCAAGGGCGTGTTGGCGGTTCTGGCGTCTCGCGACAGGGGCACACAGGCCGACCCGTGCGAGGGACGAATGCCTCTCAAAGTAGATTTCTGTATCCAATAAAATAACTATAAATATTTATGACAACATCAAATCAATCGGACCAGAGTTCGTTTCCGTGTTCGACAGCCATCTTGTTGATCGAACTGGTCCAATATTAGAAACTGATATTAAATATTGAAATTGCGCATAAAAAGTCTGGTCCACAGGTTTTGGAGAATTCCGGGAGAGAGGAGAAAAAAGAGGACGTTTTCGACTCCTTCTGGTCCGGAGGCTACCGGGTGGAAGTCGAAACGATATCGGCCAACTATTGAAAATATTGGGATTTTCAGACATAAAAAAACCGCCAGTGTGGGCGGTCTGAAATCGAAGAAAAGCTCGCGGAATTTGAATGGCGTCCCGTACGGGAATCGAACCCGTGTTGCCGGCGTGAAAGGCCGATGTCCTAGGCCACTAGACGAACAGGACGTGCGATGAAGACAGCATCAAATTAAGCGATTCTTGAATCAAGCCTGGCGTGCCCTTGCCGATCACGCTTCACCCTTCAAGCTTGGAAACAATCTCGCCATCATAGCGCAACTCGACGGGAGTTGCAATCTTTTTTTTTACCATGAAACGCCCGTCAGGGCTGCCCATGGTCCGAGGTGCGGAGGGGACTCCCCCCCAATCATGCAAAATGACCGTGCAACGCCCGAAAGAAGGTCCACGATTGCGCGGTGGGGCGGGGAGCCCCGGCAAATACCAGCCTCCTACACCGTCCAACCAGCCCGCGCCTCGTGCAACGCATGGCTACTCTGATTCAACGTCTCGGTCAACTTCCCGGAACGCTCGATCGTCTCTCCCAAGGCGTCCACATGGTTCATCGCATCCAACATCATCTTCTGCACCTCGGCAGAGGCACGATACATCTCCTCGGCCACGGTGCGCATCGACTCGGCCCTCTGCCGGGCTCCATCGCTCTCCGAGGCTACCCGCTCCGCATGCTCGGACATCACCACTGCCGATCGCGCCACATCCCCGGTCCCAGAAGCCGCCTCCTGGGCACGCCGCGCCACCTCGTCCGAGGCCATGGCCAACTCGCCAGCATTGCGCGATACCTGACCCGCCGAATCGGCCACCCGTTCCATCGATTGACCGATCTCCGCCACCGCCGACCGCTGCCGATTCACCGCCTCGATGATCGCATCGTTCCCCGATCCGATCCGATCGATCAACTCCCCCATCTCGCGAATCGCCTGAACCACTACCCGTGTCCGATCCTGAATGTCGTTGGTCTTGGCCTCGATCAACTCCGTGGCCTCGGCGGTCTGACGCGCCAACTCCTTCACCTCGCCCGCCACCACCGCGAAACCCTTGCCGCTCTCCCCGGCCCCTGCCGCCTCGATCGCCGCGTTCAACGCCAACATGTGGGTCTGATCCGCGATCGAATGGATCAACTTGACCACCTCGACGATCTCGTCCGATGAAGAAGCCAACCCCTCTATGGCGATCAGGGTTTCGTTCGAAGAGCGATCCGCCTGCTCCGCGATGCCATCCGCCGCGGCGCACCGCTCGGAGATACGCACGGACAGATCGCGCACGTCATCCACCCGATCGGCCACCCGATGCACCGAAGCGGCCACCTCCTCCAAATGCCGGTTCACCTCGGCCAGATTGGCGGTCATCTCCTCGGCGGCGGCGGCCATGGCATGCACGTTGGCACTCGCCAATTCGGTGGAACTGGCCGTGCCATGCACATCGCGCGCGAGCTGCTCGGCGGCCTTGGAAACCTGATCGATCCGCTCCACCGCAGCATCGATATCACCTTTCAGCTTCTCCAGTTCGTGGTCGAGACGGTTGTTCTCCTCCACCACCTGGGAGGACAACCGCAACGTGGCACTCGACTCCCGATCCATATCCTGTCGCAACGCGACGAATTGCGAAGCCACCCTTTCGACCGATTCCGCCTCGGCATGCACGGTCTTGAGATTGGTCGCCATGGCCTCGGTCATGGTGTTGATACCCGACGCGATGGCACTCAGCTCGTCGTGACCGTTCCCAGACTCCATGCGACCGGTCAGATCCCCCTGGCCCAGACTGTTCAGCCCGGCCAGAATCCCCTGAACCCGCCGACCAACCGACACCATGCCGATCACCACCACGGACAACAACGCCCCCACCACCACGATGGTTCCGGTGAGATAGACCCAGAACGCCCGCACCGCCCGCACCCGTAACACCCCGGCCAGATCGCCGAGATCACGGGCCAACTCGTCCTCGAGTCCCTTGATGGTATCGATACGCCTGGTCGAGGCCTGAAACCAGGCGCCGGGATCCATGCCGAAACCACCGGTCAACGCCTTGTCAAAGACCAGCTTGCGAATTTTTCCGACCTCCTCCTCCGCGGGCGAGGCGAGCCACTGCTTGCCCTTTTCGGCATTGGCCGGCGTGGCCAAGTCCATGAAGCTCTTGAAATAGACCCCCTGTCCACCCACCAACTGCGCGTATTTGGTCAACTTCGCAGGATCGAACCGATCGGCGGTGAAAACCGCCATCATCAGGGCACGCTCCTGCCCGGCCAACTCCTTGCCGGAGACCAGATGGGCATAGGCCAGCGCACGCGCGGCCAGGGAGACGTTGTTGGAGTGGCTGGGCAGATCGTTGATCAGTTCCAGAAGAATCGACAACTCCACGGTATACTTGGGCACCACCTCATTGGCCGTGGCCTTCTCGCCCTCTGCCTCCTTGCGGATCGCCCCGATCCGTTCGCGACTGGCCGCCGATTTCTCCACCTTTTGCATCAACGCCGGCACGAAATTCCGCCACCGCTCCTGACCGAACCACTCCAGCCAGGCGGCGATCGCCTTGTCGGTTCCGGCGCGCTGCGCCTCCAACTCCGGTCGGAACCGTTTCTTGCCGCTCGACAGATACCCGGAGGTCAAACCGCGCTCCTTCTGCCCCTCATGGATCACGTTGCCGGTCAACACCGCCAACTCGGCCAGATCCGCATGCAAACCGGCCTCTCGCGACTGCGTGAGCCGCTCGAACGTGGACGTGCCGCTCAACCCCACGATGACCAGCAGCGCGGCGACCAGCAACAACAGCACCTTGAATCGCAACTGCCCCTTCATTCCTCGTTGTCACCCCCCATCCCCGGCAACAGAACCATCCCCATGCCGCGCGTCAGTAGTTGCGTGGCAGGGAGAACGATTCGCCAACAAAAAAATGACACGCGTTCCGCCCCGCTTTCTTCGAGCGATACATCGCCTCATCCGCGCACTTCAACAGTTCGTGCAGATTCTGCGAGTCACGCGGGAAAAATGCAACGCCCAACGAGCCGGAGATGAAGGTTTCCCTCCCTTCCAGTTCAAACGGTTCGTTCAAGCGCTGCAAAATCCGGCGCGCGGTTTCCAGGGCCCGTTCCGGAGTGCAATTCGCCAGAACGGCGGTGAATTCATCCCCGCCCAACCGGGCCACGGTATCGCCATCGAGCACCGGTTCACGAATGCGTCCGGATGCCGCCTTGAGCAAGGCGTCCCCCGCAGCATGGCCGAGATTGTCGTTCACCCACTTGAAACGGTCCAGATCCACGAACACCAGCGCCAACTCCCGACCCGACGCCTTGGCGCGCCCGACGGCATCCTCCAGGGTGGACATGAACAACGCCCGGTTGGCCAGCCCGGTCAAGGCGTCGTAATGGGCCTGGTGAAAAATCTTGGCTTCCGCCTCCTTGCGCTCGGTGATGTCCCGCAGGATCCCGGTGAACAGGATCCGCTCCTTGAGCCGCACCTCGCTGATGGTCAACTCGATCGGAAACGTCGCCCCTCCGTTCTTGATCGCCACCATCTCCTGGGTCATCCCCAACACCTTGGCCTTGCGGGCGGTCAGATAGGTGCTGATGTACTGATCATGCCGCTCCCGATGGGGCGTGGGCATCAACATCGACACGTTCTTGCCCACCATATCCGGCATGGGGTAGTCGAACAACCGACTCGCCGCCCGGTTGACCGACTCGATCACCCCCTGTTCGTTGATCACCACGATGGCGTCCGCCGCGGAGTTGACGATCGCCTCCATGCGTGCCCGCGCCTCGGTGATCTGCTCCTTGGCAAAACGGTTCTCCAGCGACAAACGGATCCGTTTTTGCAACACCACCCAGCGGATCGGCTTGTTGATGTACTCTTCGGCCCCAGCGGCGAACGCCTTTTCCACCGATTCGTCGTCGTCGAGGGCGGTGATCATGATGATCCCCACATCCCCCCCCTGGGAGGAACGACGGATCTCCGCGCAGGCTCGATACCCATCCACCACCGGCATGTTGGCATCCATCAACACCAGATCGTGAGGCGCCTCGCGAAACTTGCGCACCGCCTCCTTGCCATCCGCCGCCTCGCTGACCAGATATCCGGACTTTTCCAGAAAATTGCGGATCATCTCCCGTGCCGAGCGCGAATCATCCGCGACAAGAATGCGGGGAACCTTTTGTACACCAGCGAATTCCATGCTCCACTCCCAACTCTACACATGAATTGCAAAGATCCACGGATCAACACGAAGCCTCACCCAGGGGCAAACCCCGTGGAATCTCTATGCGGATCCACGCCCCTCCAACCGCTTGCCGGCGGCGAACATCGCGCCGATCCCCTCGGCGGCCACCGGTTTGCTGAAGTAATACCCCTGAATCTCGTGGCATCCCAACTCCTTGAGAATGTCCAACTGCTCGCGGGTCTCCACCCCCTCGGCCACCAGCTTCAGATGCAGCGCCTGGCCCATGGAGATGATCGCCAGCACGATCGCCAGCCCTTCGCGGGTCTGCCCCAGATCGCGCACGAAGGATTGATCGATCTTCAAGGTGTCGATCGGGAATTTCTTGAGATAGTTCAACGACGAATACCCGGTTCCGAAGTCGTCCACCGCCAGGGTCAGACCCAGGGCCTTCAACCCCCGCATCCGCTCGATGGAACGTTCCACATTCCCCATCACCATGCTCTCGGTGATCTCCAACTCCAGGGCGCCCGGAGGCAGATCCACCTCCTCCAGAATCTCCTGCACCTCGTCCACCAACTCGCTTTTCTGGAACTGCAACGCCGACAGATTCACCGCCATGCGGATTTCGTGTCCTTCCTTGCGCCAGAGCGCGGCCTGCCGACACGAATCGCGCAGCACCTGGGAGCCGAGAGGGAGGATCAAACCGGTCTCCTCGGCCACCGGGATGAACCGGGCCGGCGAAATCATCGCTCCCTCCGGCGGGAACCAGCGCACCAGCGACTCCATGCCCACGATCCGGCCACTGTTCAACGACACCTTGGGCTGATAGTGAACCGTGAACTCGCCGTTCTTGAGGCCATTGCGCACCGCGCTCTCCATCTGGAGGTGGTTCTGCAAGCCGGCGTTGATCGCCTCCTCGAAGAACTTGATCACCCCGCGACCGCTCTCCTTGGCCTTGTACATGGCGATGTCGGCGTGTTTGGTGAGGGTTTCGATCTCCTCGCCGTCGTTCGGAAACACGCTGATGCCGATGCTCGCACCCACGAACACCTCGTGGCCGTTGATATAGAAGGCTGCTTTAAGACCGTCGATGATCTTGCGGGCCACCGGTGCCGCCTCCCGGCCATCCTTCAGGCCGGTGATGATCGCCGCGAACTCATCCCCGCCGAGTCGCGCCACGGTGTCGTACTTGCGCAACGAAACCCGGATCCGCTCGGCCACCTCGACGAGCAGTTGATCCCCGGCAGAGTGTCCCAGGGAGTCGTTGACATGCTTGAAGCGGTCCAGATCGATGAAAAAGACCGCCAGCTTGATATCATAGCGGCTCTTCTTGTCCAGCTCGTGTTGCAGCCGGTCGCGGAACAGAATCCGGTTGGGGAGTTGTGTCAAGGCATCGAAATAGGCCATCCGCTCGAGGCGCTTTTCGGTCTCCTTCAACTCCGTGATGTCCGAGAAGATCCCCACATAGTGGGTCAACTCGTTGGCACCGTTCCAGACCGTGGTGATCGACAGCTTCTGAGGGAAGATCTCGCCACTCTTGCGCCGGTTCCACACCTCGCCCGACCAGGCGCCATCCTCTAAAATCCCCTTCCACATCGCCTCGTAAAAGGCCTGGTCGTGCCGCCCGGAACTCATCATGCTCGGCTGACGGCCATACACCTCCTCGAAGGTGTAGCCGGAGATCTCCGTGAAGGCCTGGTTGCACTTGATGATCCGACCCTCGGCATCGGTGATCAGAATCCCCTCGGTGGCGGTCTCGAACACCTTGGCCGCCAGAGTCAGCCCCTGCTCGGCACGGGTGCGCTCGTCGATCTCGGCGAACAGCTGCCGGTTGGCATGTTCCAACTCGAAGGTGCGCTCGCGCACCCGCTGTTCCAGTTCGGCGTAGGCCGCGGCCAACGCCATCTTCACCTGCTTGCGCTCGGTGATGTCGTTCATGATCAGCAGATAATGCCACTCGCCGGTCACCGACTCGTAGCCGCTCATGGAGATCTCCACCGGGAATGTCCCCTCATCCCGGCACAACCCCTCCACCTCGACCGTCCTGTGCGCGGCCAGGCCATCCACGTCGTGCAGATTGAGCACTGCGCGGAAATTGGGCACCAGATCCTCGATGAAACAGCCAGACATGGTGCCCGGATAGTAACCGAACAGATCCTCCCCCGCCGGATTGACCGACTCCACCCGACCGGCGGCATTCAACGCGAGAATCGCATCCGGCGCGGTCTCCAACATCGATCGCACCCGGTTTTCCGAATCGGCCAGCGCGCGCATCGTCTCCTGGGTGAGCCGCGTGGAGCGATCGAGTCCCTCCACCATGTGGTTCATGGCGATGGCGATGCGATCCAGTTCATCCTGGCGGGTGGCATCCCACAGCTCGATGCGCGCGGTCAGATCCCCGGCGCGGATCTGATGACTCAACCGCACGATCCTCTCGGCCTTGTCGCGCAGCCGGCGCACCAGATAGGAGCCCATCCCCAACGCCAGAAGCATGATCGCCAGCATCGCCAGACGATAGGCGAGCAGTTCGCTCCTGGCCTCCCGCTCCAACGCCTCGCCACGGGTGATCAGACGCAGGGCCAGCTGATCCTCCAGCTCCTTGAACTGATCGATCCGGGCCGTGGTGGCGCCGAACCAGTCGTTGGCCTCCATGTTGAACCGTCCCACCCGGGTGGACTCCACCAGACGCCGGATCGCTTCGTCTGCGGGCCGGTCGTCGATCTTCACCTCTGGATCCATGTCGATCTCGTGCAGCGTGGCTCCGCGCCGTTGCATCGCGATGATCCGGGCGAGGCTGTGTCGATAGGCTTCGATATTCTCCCAGACGATCTCCACATCGCGCCGTTGCCCAGTGGAGAGTTCCACCGCAGAGAGGGCGCGAATTCGCTCGACGATCTCGCGGATCGCTTGATGATTCCCCTCGAATTGAAGCCGATAGTGACGTTGCTGGGCATCGGGATCGAAGGCGTCGTCCCGATCGCCGTAGAGCGAACCGCGAATGAGGAGATTCTTGACCGAATGATAGGCGCCGCGCAGCGCCATGTTCTGATAAAGAAGACCGAGCTGGATGTAAAGCGCGCTGGCATGACCGCTCTTGAACAGCACTTCGCGCATCCGCTCCACCATGCTGGCATCCGCGCCAAAGACGATGGCGTCGAACCGGACCCGCTCCTCCGGAGATGCCAGGGCGCGAAAGATGCCGAACAGGGTCTCCTGTTCGGAGACCAGGGCGCTGAAGCGTCGATACATGCCGGGGGCGAAACGACCGGCGGTGAGGGTTTCGGCGATGATCGCCCGTTCGATGCCGGCGCGCTCCTTGCCTTGCAAAAACAGGGTGTAGTTGCGGGTTTGGGTGGCGATCTCCACCGTGGCGGCAAAACTGGAGAGTCGATCGATGGTGTTGAGCAGATCGAGATTGATGGCGGAAAAATAACCGATCGCCTCGATGGCATCGATGGCGAGCCGATCCACCGACTGCCGGATGGCGTCGCGTTTGTCCAGGTCGGCGATGGCCGACTGGAAGGGTTCGCCGAGCGCATCGGTGTTGCGTTCCGATTGATGAAGCTCCTGTCGCGACCGATTCAGACGCGCCAACGAGGACTCCACCCGCGCCCGCTGACAGGCCAGCTCCTCCTGGAATCGCTTGCCCCGACTGCCGAGAAAACCCGCCGTGAATCCGCGCTCGCGCTGGATCTCGTGGATCAGATCGCTGATCTGGATCGCCAGGCCGGAGAGGCGATTCATCCGCTCCATTTCCGCGATCAGTTCCCGTTTTTCGTGAATGCCGACCAGACCCAGGCCCAGGATCCCTCCCAAAGGAATCAGCAGGATCAACAGGAGCTTGACATGAAACGAGAGGGACTCCAGGAATCTCATTCGTGCCCAGCCTCCGACCCGACGTCGCCATTCTTGCCAGATGGGAAGAGCCCCCTCCTCCCCCAAATCGTGGAAACCCTGCCGGGACTCCACGGCAAAACGCTCCAACGTACCCCAAAAACCCTGTCAGTGTCTCAAGTTTCGCAGACCTGCCCGCATCGGTCAATCCCTTCCCTCGACCGACTCCCGCCTCGTCACCGGATCACCAGACCCGCCAGAATCAGGAACAGAAAACCGGTCAGGGCACCCAGTCCCAGGGCACGCCGGATCGGGATGCCGTGGATGGTGCGCAGACCGGCGGCGGTGAAGAGACTTTCGGCGGCCACGATGGTCACATGCCACGGAATGATCACCTCCGGACCGCCGAAACCAAGCATGATCAAAAAGCTGTCCACGCACAGACTGGGCAGCCAGGGGCCGAAAAAACAGAAACCCAACAGGGTCCAGGCCCGACGCATGGTCAAGGGGATTTGAAGCGCGAAGGGCGCGCCGTGCACCTGGATCACGTAGGCGATGATGGTGATGATCAGCAGCCCATACGGGCCATAGGCGAAAATCTCGAAGAACCGGTAGGCTTGCGGATCGATGCCGAAGGGCACGGGCAACAACATGTCACTCTTTTCGTGATAGAGCGTCACCATGGTGGTCAGGGCGGTGGACTCCCAGCGCAGAATCTGCAACGCCAGTGCCCAACGAAACAGATCATAGGCGCGCAGGCGCGTGAACAGCCCCTCAGGCCGAAACAGCACGAACCAAACGAAATTGCGAATCATGGACCGATCAATCCCTCGGCGCGCAGGGTCTTGCGCAGACGCACCACCTCGGCGACCAACAATCGGATTCTCTCGATCATCTTGAGCAGGATGCGCAGACTCAAGGAGGGATCCTCGCCCATCCAGCGCAACAGACCGCGCTTGTCCACGGTCATCACCCGCACCGGGGTCAAGGCGCGGATCGTGGCCACGCGCGGATCGTCGGAAAACAGGGACATCTCACCGAAGAAGGCATCCTTTTCCAGGATCGCCAGGTGATGCGGTTCCTTGCCACCGTCATCGACCACCACCTCCACGCGCCCCTCGAGAATCACGTACAGACTGTCCCCCACCTCGCCCTCGCGCAAGATCACCTCGCCCGCGGCGAACTCCTTGCCCAGGGAGGGTTTATCCGAATCGAACAGCACGGCAACGGTCTCCTTTTCCTGGGGGTGCGGCCCGTGCCCGACGGCCACGCCCCTCGCATGTTCAGGCGACTCCACCCCGGCCACGCCAGAAGGCCAAACCGGAAAGAAGCGCGCCCAACGTGGCGACCAGCAGACGCCACAGAATCACCGGATGGCCGGCACGACGAAAGATCTCCTTGTAGCTCGAACTGCCGGTGAAGGTATCCCACATCGCCGAACTCATGCGACGGGGATCATCGCTTCGCTCCTGCTCGTCGCGAATCACCTGAAGCATGCCACGTCGGAAGGGAGGAACATGGCGCAACAAGCCATCCATCGAAAAAAGCAGATGGCCCAGCCGGTTATCCCGATCCATCTCCTGGCAGGCCGGCCAGTAGCCCAACCGGAACGCCTCGGCGGAGATGCCGCGGGTCAGGGCGGTATAGGCGCACGCCTTGGCCATGCGATAAGCGGCGCCGATGCCATCCTTGTAGAGGCGTGACGAGGCGCAATCCCCGACCAGCACCAGCCGATCGCCGAAAGGCCGGGTCGGCGGTCCGACGTTGATGCGCGGCATGCAGTGACAGGGCCGCACCGGGGTCTCCCACCCCTCGGGAAACAGCTCCCGGATCTCCTGGGAGTGACAGACCTGTCTGGCCAACTCCTCGTTGACCCCCTCCCCCAACAGGATGAAGGTGGCGTAGTGTCCCTTGGGGGTCAAGGCGGCAAACTTCATGCCCGGCACATCCAACAGGAAGATATGCATGGCATTGCCCAGACGCGCCCGCACCTCCTCGGCCCCCATGTAGAGTTCGGACACCCAGGCGCGCGCGCTTTTCGGCGGACGGTAGCCGATGTCGAACTCTTCGAAAAGCTTGACCCCGGCCCCATTGAGTCCCACGCAGCCGATCACCAGATCATAGGGATCGGAGGCCTCATCCGCCCCCTCGGCCTGCCGGGAGGGTTGGAGATGAAGACGCACCCGACCATCGGCGCACCGTTCCAGGCGCCGCACGCGGCGCGCGATGTGCAGCGCCCCTTGCCGCTGGGCCATCTCCAGCAGATGGTGATCGAAGCTGCTCCAGGGAAGCGGACTCTGGCTTTCGGCGCCCATGGGACCGGCGCCGCGAAAGATCGAGGCGATACGCATCTCCTCGTGGAGCGGACGGATGGCCACGGCTCCGGAATCGGTATGCAGCACATAGGAGTCGATGGCATCCAACAGCACCTCCCTGGGAAGCGAAATCCCCTCGGCGGCCATCTTCTGCATCAGCGATTCGGAGATCACCCCACCGCACATGTTGCAGCCCGGTGGTCCGGTGAGGGTGAAATCACGGGGTTCGTAAACATCCACCCGCAAGCTCACCCCGAACTGGCGCGCCAGATCCAACAGGAAACAGGCGCTCAACGAACCCGCCGGCCCCCCGCCGATGACCGCGACCCGTGAGCCGCCGGTCAACTCGAGAGGGGGCAGGCCGCCCGCCCCAGCCGCGCCGGAGGGGATCATCACCCCGATTTCCGTCGCCGTCCGCGCTCGCGCCAGATCGACAACCCCTGGGCGTTGAGACGCATGTCGCCGGCCAGAAGGGCGAGGTCAGCCCCCTCCGGAACGCCGATGGCGCGCGCGTGACGGGTGGTCAGATCGGTCAGGGCCGCGATCCACGCCTCTTCGGTGGCATCGTCCGGCAGATCGGTGGCCACGCGGTGATAGCCCATCAACTGCGCATCCAGATCATCCGCCAGCACCGGATCAAAACGCAGCGCTCCGAAATGGGTCAGATAGAGCCACTCGGGCCGCAAAGCGGCCAGACGCCGCACCGTGGCCCGCGAGGTGTCGATGTCGAACTGGGTCGGGGTGGTGGCCGGGATGATCAGGGGATGGGATCCGCCGTCGAACTCCCGATAGGAGAGCCCGAAGGCATCCCCGGTGAACAGACCGTTGCTGACGGTATCGAGCACGCAGAGGTGATTGAGGGAGTGGCCCGGCGTATCGAAAAAGATCAGATTGCGCCCGCCCAGATCAAAGACCTCCCCATCGACCGGCGCGTGGACCCGCTCGGGATCGATCGGCTCGGCCCCGCCGATGGTGGCGGCGAAAAGCTCCTCGCCGTAAACCACCTTGGCCCCCTCGACCAGACGGGAGGGATCGACCAGATGTTTGATCCCCTGGGGATGCACGAAGAAGCGCGCGTTGGGCAGGTGGGTCAGCAGAGCGCCCGCCGCACCGGCATGATCGAGATGGACATGGGTGACGATCACCGCACGCACCATGGCCGGGGTCAAGGCGTGATGATCGAGAGCCTCGAGCAGGAACGGCAAAGCCGGCAGTGGGCCGGTCTCGATGAAGACCGCCTGGGCCCCGGAACGGATCAACCAGGCCGCCGCGAATCCGGTGCGGTTGTACTCCACGTCAATCCGGGTGATCCCGGGGTGTACCTCCTGAAATCTCGTTGCCATGTTCTGTTCGACTCCTGTCATTGATATCCCGATACCCATCCCGCGCCGAAAGGCCCCTTCTCCCCTCCCGTCGGAGAGGTCGGGGGATCTCCAAGGCCCCTGCTCCCCTCCCGTCGGACAGGTCGGGGGATCTCCCACGAAAATGAAGGCTTGATCATCTTAGGACAATCCCGCGCGCTTGACGAGTCTTCTTTACGCTTCGTCACGAACCGACCTTCCCGCCCCCTCGCCCCACCCTCCATGGAACCTCTGAAAAATCACCCGTGAGACTCCCAAAGGGAATGTCCATGGTACGGAAGTGAGGGGCTCCTCCCCCATCCTGCACGTTCCAGGAAAACAATCCATCAATCCCGCTTGACGACGCGAATCCCAAGGAGGTATTGATGCAGTGAGGGAACCCGCTCAACCTCGGAGAAGGTCGCAAGAGGGATGACCGCCCGATCCCATCCCCGACTCGGTTCCCAACCACGCCCAGATGCAAGCGAACCTGGAAGAGTTTTTTTTCGAGCCGGTGTGACGGACAGGTAGGGCCCAAGGGATTCCTGGCCGATCTCACGCACACCGGAAAAACACGATCCTCACATTCATCTCAATCACGCCCATGCGCAACCGGTTCGGTTCGTCCGCCACGATCCTGGCGTTGTTTCTCTCCCTGACCACGCCCGGCGTGGCGGATGATCTCCCGGAGATCCTCGCCCTGCTGCGCGCCTCGCGCGCCAAACTGCTCATCCTCGTGGACAGTCAGGATCCAGGCCAGAAAACGGGGGTGATCGACGATCTCACCCTCTCCCAACAGGAGATCGACCAGCGCGTCTCCACCCTGCTCGACAACCGGGCCACCCCTCCGGCGACCCGCGAGCGGTTGGAACGGTTCAAGAATATATGGGAACCGTTCAAAAACACCCGCATGGGGGAGATCATCCCAGCGGTACTCGCGGGGGACCGGGCCAAGGCCCAAAGCCTCGGCAAGGGGATCCAGGCCGATCGATACCAGCGAATGGTGGAAATCCTGCGATAAACGGGCCTGAGGAGGCAGGGAAGGGACACGATCCCCTTCCCGCCCGATCCATGCCCTTGACGCCCACGGTTTGGCGGGTTATTAACGGTATTCATGCGCCGATGTGCGCCGTATTTCTCCCCCATCCCAATGAGGCCGTGCGCGAGGCACCTCCCATGATCTCCCCGGATCGCCTGCTCCAGGACTCTCTCGACTGGCTCGGCACGACCCTGAACCGGATCGCCAGCCCTTTTTTCCAGGCATCGGCGCATCACACGGACGATCCGACCGAAAAGAGATCGAGCCTCTGGTCCCTGCAATCGGCACGCCTCACCCTCACCCGCATGGTCGAAGGGCTTGCCGACCTGCTGGGTCGCGCCGACCAGGCCACGCTTCCCGAAACACGGGAACAACCATCCGAGTCCGCCCCGTTGCTCTACTCCGTCTCCGGAAGACCCCAACCCCGGCTCCGGCTGGAGCGGTCCACGGTCTGGACACGTCCACCGGCACGCGGCGGCTCATGGCGGGAACCGGCCTTTCGGGTCGAATTGTCCCCCCAATCGCGTCTGGCAGGAGGGGCTTTCACCAGTGTGACCGCCGCGCCGGGAGAGATGGATCGCTTCGTGGAACGGATTCGCGTCGAGCGCCAGGCTGGATTCTACCCCGCTTCGGTCTTTGAACAGGCGCGGGATATTCTGAGAAAAGGGGAAGCGATGGAAGAGACCCAGGCGATGGGCCAGGTTTCCCGATGCCCCGGCTGCTGACGGCGCGGGTGCGGGATCGACGCCGACGGTGAGATCGGATCAAGGGAAGCCGTGGATGCCCATGGCCGGCTGGCCCCCTTCGGGCGCGGCAGGATGACGGAACGACGGGTCAGACCTTGGGCATGGGCGCCAGTCGCAGGGCGGTTCCGAAGTTGCGCGCCGCATCCTGAATCAGGGTATTGCAGCCGTCGGCATCCAGAGCCCCCCCTTTTTCGACGATCAACAGGCGATCCCAACCGTCAAGAGGCGGCCCCATCCAAAGATGAAAACTCCAGGCCCCACGCCGCCAGTGACGAATGCGCGGCAAGGGACCGTCGATCACCCCCCGGATCAGCTCCGGCAACGCGCCATTCTCCTCCGACGGGGCTAAAGAGAGCAAATGGCTTTTCCCGAGTCGCGGATTCCAGTAAGCTATCACCTCCACGGCGATACGCCCGGTCAGCCAGCCGGCGAGATCCTCCATGACCTCGGCCAGATCACCCTGTACGGCCATGCTCTGGAGTGCGCCCGACTCCGCCGTTTCGACCACCGACTCGTTGACGACCCGGGTATCCGTTTCGTCCCAGTTGTCCGGCTGCTCGCGAAAGAGCAGATCAGGCAGGTTGTTCATATCCATGTGCGTCATTGACCCGTGGTGACGTAAAACTTTTGACAATCCCCCTGCAAGGGATTTTCTACACCTGAAAGAAAGCCAAATTCATGCCAATCTTTCTTCCCATCCGCGAAAAACGCTCTTCTTTCAATCCCGTGCGCCGACTCCTGCTCGGAGTCCTGGCTTTGGGGCTTCTGGGAATCGACCCGCCGCCCGCCTTGGGTCAAGGAAGTCCCAAACCACCGGAGGTGCAACGGCTTCAGGCCTTCATGGACCGTCTGCGCACCATCGAGGCCGAGTTCGAACAGCAACTGATCAAGGGAGATGCCGCCGAGGCGCGAGACGGGCGCGGTCTGTTCCTGGCATCCCGACCCGGAAAATTCCGTTGGGACTACACCGCGCCGTATCCGCAACTGATCGTCTCGGATGGCCGCGCGGTCTGGTATTACGAACCGGATCTCAAACAGGTGACCCGCTCCACCACGGCGCGACTCGACAAAAGTCCGGCGGGATTCCTGATCTCCGGCAAACGACTCGAGGAGAGCTTCACCTGGGAGGTCATCCCCGGTCCGGCTCCGGATCGCCCCGCCGTGGTGCTCACCCCGCTCCAGGAGGGTTCGCTGCGATGGATCGCCATCACCCTGGATCCGAAAAAAGAGGAGATCAGCGACTTCGTGGTCGAGGACTCCCTGAACAATCGCTCGCGTATTCTCTTTCGCACCTGGCGGGTCAACACCGAGATTCCGGCGGAACGGTTCCGGTTCGAGGTGCCCAAGGGGGTGGATGTGATCGAACACGCGGAAAAAAACACCCAGTGACAACCGGAGAGTGACCCATGCCTTCGTTCGACGTGGTTTCCGAAGTGGATTTGCAGGAAGTGGACAACGCGGTCAATCAAGTGACCAAGGAGATCGCCACCCGTTATGATTTTCGCGGTTCCAAATGCAAGGTTGAACGCGAGGAGTCGCTGCTCAAGGTCCTGGCCGACGACGATTACAAGCTCGATCAGGTGTTGGATGTGCTCAAGGAAAAACTGGTGCGTCGCAAGGTGGATCTCAAGGTGCTGGATTATGGCACCGTGGAGGCAGCCTCGGGGGGAATGAAGCGTCAGCAGATCACGGTGCGCCAGGGTGTGAACGCCGAGTTGGCGAAAAAGATCGTGGCCGGAATCAAGACGAGCAAGCTCAAGGTGCAGGCAGCGATTCAGGGGGAACAGGTGCGGGTCACCGGCAAGAAACGCGATGATCTTCAGGAGGCGATCGCCAGCATCAAGGCCGCCGGATACGAGATCCCGTTGCAGTTCACCAACTTCCGGGAGTGACGCGTGGGTGACGATTGGAAGGCGCGCGTGACGGCACACCGCGCGGCAAACGTGCCGAACCGGGATGACCTCCCCTCCCCGCCCAGTCGCGGATCCTCGTTGCGGAAACGTCGCGCCAAGGTGGGATTGATCTCCCTCGGGTGCCCGAAGAACGTGGTCGATGCCGAACGGCTGTTGGGACGTTTTCTGGAGGCGGGCCACGAACCAACCAGCGATCCGAAACAGGCCGACATTCTGCTGGTGAACACCTGCGGGTTCAAGGCCGACGCGGAGGCTGAATCGCGCGCCGCGATCGCCGAGATGGCGGCGCTCAAGGCGGCCCATCCGGGTAAACGGCTGATCGTGACCGGCTGTCTGGCCCAAAGGCACGGCGAGCGACTGCGAGAAGAGATCCCGGCCATCGATCTGCTGGCCGGGACCACCGGACACGATCACCTGTTGGAGCGGCTCGCCATTCCGATCACGCCGATGCCGGCGGCGGATTTCTCGCTCCGCTCCGAGGCCGGCCCACGGCTGTTGACCACCCCGGCCCACACAGCCTACTTGAAGATCGCCGAGGGGTGCGACAACCCCTGCACTTTCTGCATCATTCCGCGTCTGCGCGGTCCGTTCCGTTCGCGTCCGCCAGAGGAGATCGTCGCCGAGGCCGAAGCGCTGGCCGCCGGCGGGGTGCGTGAGTTGATCGTCGTCTCCCAGGATACCACCCTGTACGGTCGGGATCTCTCCCCGCGTTTGAGCCTGACGGATCTGCTGACCCGCCTGGAGAGGATCCGCAGGGTGCGGTGGATCCGGCTGATGTACCTCTACCCCACCCTGATCACCGACGCACTGCTCGACCACATCGCCGCCTCGGCCCGGATTCTCCCTTATTTCGATCTGCCGTTGCAGCATGCCGCTGACGGGGTGCTGCGTCGCATGCGCCGCGCGGAGCGCACGGACGATCTGGAACGGCTCATCGTCCGCATTCGGACACGCATGCCGGAGGCGGTGCTGCGTTCGGTGTTCATCACCGGGTTTCCAGGGGAGAGCGACGCGGAGTTCGCCGTACTGCGGGGGTTCGTGGAGAGGAGTCGTTTTGATCACGTCGGGGTATTCGGCTATTCGGACGAACCGGAGGCCGCTGCCCACGCTCTGCCCGACAAGGTGCCGGCAGAGGTCGCCGAGGCACGCCGGGCAGATCTGATGACCTTGCAACAGAGGATCAGTCGGGAGAAGCTGGCACGCCTGGTCGGTCAACGGCTGGAGATGGTGATCGATGGCGCGGAGGGCGGACATCCGCCGCGTCTGGTCGGACGGACCACCGGTCAGGCGCTGGAGATCGACGGCATCACCCGTCTGGAGGGCCGCGCCACCTTCCCGCCCGGCACCTTTCTACCAGTCGTCATCACCGCATCCGGGGATTACGACCTCAAGGCACGCCAAGCCGCCCCCCCCATCCGGAGCTGAGTCATCTCCCCACCCTGGAACTGACCGACCCCGAGACGCACCAGGCCGGCCACCCCCATCCAGGTCTGAGTCGTCTCCCCGCCCCGGAACTGACCGCCCCCGAGACGCGCCGGACCGGCCACCCCCATCCAGGTCTGAGTCGTCTCCCCGCCCCGGAACTGACCGCCCC
>NZ_JBZVFG010000054.1:5433-5546 GCF_058402785.1 Candidatus Magnetaquiglobus sp. | reverse complement strand
CGAGACGCGCCGGACCGGCCACCCCCATCCGGAGCCGAGTCACCGCCCCCGCGACGCGCCAGGCCGGCCAACCCCATCCGGAGCCGAGTCACCGCCCCCGCGACGCACCAGGC
>NZ_JBZVFG010000054.1:0-5198 GCF_058402785.1 Candidatus Magnetaquiglobus sp. | reverse complement strand
CAACCCCATCCGGAGCCGAGCCGAGTCACCGCCCCCGAGACGCGCCAGGCCGGCCAACCCCATCCGGAGCCGAGCCGAGTCACCGCCCCCGAGACGCGCCAGGCCGGCCCCTTGGCAATTTGAAATAGAACCTACTCCAGCGCGTGCAACATTCTCCCCTCACCCCTTTCGCCGTTCGCGGGACGCCTCCGTGACACTCTGGCGTTACTCCCTCACATTCGGTTGCAAACGAGACAATTTAAAAACCTCGAATAAAATGCTTGACAATCCCATCCAACCTGCTTAAAATCCTGCTTCTGATTTGGGGCCATAGCTCAGCTGGGAGAGCGCTTGAATGGCATTCAAGAGGTCGGCGGTTCGATCCCGCCTGGCTCCACCAATCAAAACAAACACTTAGAGCCGCCCGCAAGGTGGCTCTTTTTGTTTCAGTACCCACATAGTACCCACCAGAAAAAAATCCGTGCCTTTGCCAAAACCCTGACATGACAGGGATTACGCTTCGGTCGAGGGTAAACGCCCCTCCCGATGCCGGGGTGCATCTGCCCGCGAAACCGGGATCACCTCTGACTTCTGATCACGCCTTTCTTGATTCCGCCTTCCTCCTGACTGCCAAAGAAGGTTCCAACCCTCTGCCGTCTGCCTGTCACCGCCCAGCGTCCAATTCCCTGTGACCACCTGAAGGGATTCAGGATCGCCTCGGCTAGCGGGTGCCCATGCAGACCAGCATACCACCCCTAAACGACAGAACCGGATCCAGGATCTCCTCGGCTTGCGGGTGTCCATCCAGCCTATCATGACCCACACCCTTGCGGGATACCCGTTGCGGACCTTATGCGCTCGTCTGGCGCGTTCCACCGACAAAGAGGAACTCCCACCCTTTCCAGGCGCACCACCCGCAGAACGCCTTGGATTCGCCATCCGCGCCCATGACAGTCGGTATCGTTCAAGCGCGCCTACGGACGCAGTTTGAAGCCAGGCGTAACGAATCCCCATTGTGGCCTCTGTGCGTGCATCTGTTGCGTTCCACGGCATAGCCTCAACCGGACCACCCCAGATAGGTGGAATCGGCATCGATCCATCGCGTCTACGGGAACAGTTCTAAGCCAAGCGTATCGTCCCCATTGCGGACTCTGTGCGCTCGTCTGTTGCGTTCGACGACAATAACCACCACACCCTGCCCAATGAGTATCCTCACACAGAGCGACTTACATGAGCATGTAGGAAGGATTCACGACCGAAGGTCATGGCGTTGAGAATCATGAGAGAGACATTTGAAATCTGAACGAAAATCGAGATTCGGGCAAATCAAAAGGCAAACAGCCCAGCGTTGATAATGCGGGTTTAGTCGATATATCGATGCCCCTGTAAGGGGATGTCTTCTCTGTCGCAGGAGAGCGGGATTGCGTTTGTGTCGCGTAAATGCAGACATTCATTCTTGAGTCCCCCGAAAAAAGTCCTTTCGCGAGTCGCGATACTGAAATAACATATTGATTTGATTGTGATTGCAAAATTTGCATCAATATTTATAACCGATTGATTTTATTGGTATTGCGTTTTTCGGTCTGACTTTTTTCGGGGGACTCATTCTTGGTCGATTATCGTAATAATAAAATAGTTCTCATGCTCCATAAAAAGAAACTGATCAGAAGAGAGGAGCTTTAGGTCAGTCGCCAACGATTTTCCATGAGTTTGATCGAGACATTTTGTTTATATTGCTTGCTTCTGTCACTTCATAATAGTTTGAAAGAGGAAGTTCATAATCATAGCTAGATATAACAAGCCGCAAATCTGGGGAATTCATTTTTGTATTGATATAGATTCGATCGTTAGCAACTGTATATGTTCCAGTAACAACAGCATTAACAGAATGTGTGGCTACAACCTTTGCTACTTGTCTCGATAACATCAATTCGCCCTTATCATGCACATATCCAACCTGTGAACGCAATCGGGTTGCAACGACTGAATAACCCAGTTGTGTTAACCGAGTAGAAATTTGTTCGCTGATCAAACGTCCTAATGATGATGTTTCTTCCAGTCGGTCAAGATTGACAAAAGTGGCCACCATAATCGTATCTGACTTGTCCAACATCGGAAGATTTTTTAATTGGTTTTTAATCAATGCTTCTGCTGCTGCATGGTTGCTCGCAGTGAGACGGGATGAGGAAGTCTGTTGAATGCGCTCTTGTTCCACTCGGACAGTGCGTTCAAAGAGGGATCCATTATCGGCACAACCCGCCAGAACGAGCATCACGACAGCCAACTTATTGCCATGTCTGCACATGCGAGTCACTCCTGTATCCCTGTAACAAGGGTTGCGCCATGACGCCTTTTCACTAGGTAATTATTCATCTCTTCATACGACAAATAAAATATATCTATTGTTCCATAAACGATCTTGTTATTATTGATCAATCTTGTTGAAACGATAACTTCGTTCTTTGGATATAACGGATCATCGATCAGACCGAAAACTTTATCAAATGTCAAATGCCAAGGTGTTGCTGATGAACGTTGGCGGGCATGGCTAATGATCTGCTCTGAAAATTCCAAGTAAAGGTTGGAATTGGTTGAATTGCTAACAATTACATTTCGTTGTGCTAATTCCGATGTCAATAGATCATAAAAAGCCCGATCAAAGATATTCTGACAGGATGCGGCTTGATCTTTACATCCGGTTCCAGAATGACCAGTCCGGATAACCAATTCTTTGTAATGCATATCATGGCTACTCTTTATATGGTTTGCTATTCTTTCCGAAATATCTTTCGCCAGAGACTGCCAATGCTGTCCAGCCTCAAGAAGTTTCTGAGTTGGTACTGGTTGATTTGGAAAGGTATGGCGATGGACTGCAACAGGAACAGGATGAGTACATCCGGAAAAAAGCAAAAAAACGACAATAACCAATATGTTGATTTTGTTCATGAGATTCGCTTCCTGTTGTTTATGTTTCATAATGCTCAATTCGACATAAATTCCAGTCTTTGTTCTACATTCTCAGATAATTCACTATCCGGAAGAAGGCTGTTTGATATAGTGATTCGGTATAGATATGGAATATGAGCTTAAAATATTGCTATCGTTATCAATAATTTTAGATATCACATAGATTCGACCACCTAAAACAGAATAAGTTCCTGTAATGATAGCCTGCGCTCCATGCTGCTGACTGATAGATTTGATTTCTCGCGACAGAGAGAACTCCCCTTCATCTTTACGAACCAAAATTTTTCCAGTTGCTTTAATTTCCTCAACAAGATAACCATGTTTGACAAATTGCGAACTTAACAGCTCGCCCATTGTCCTGCCAAAATTAGATGAAGATTCTAGCTTATTCAAATCTGCATCATGGCTACTCTTTATATGGTTTGCTATTCTTTCCGAAATATCTTTCGCCAGAGACTGCCAATGCTGTCCAGCCTCAAGAAGTTTCTGAGTTGGTACTGGTTGATTTGGAAAGGTATGGCGATGGACTGCAACAGGAACAGGATGAGTACATCCGGAAAAAAGCAAAAAAACGACAATAACCAATATGTTGATTTTGTTCATGAGATTCGCTTCCTGTTGTTTATGTTTCATAATGCTCAATTCGACATAAATTCCAGTCTTTGTTCTACATTCTCAGATAATTCACTATCCGGAAGAAGGCTGTTTGATATAGTGATTCGGTATAGATATGGAATATGAGCTTAAAATATTGCTATCGTTATCAATAATTTTAGATATCACATAGATTCGACCACCTAAAACAGAATAAGTTCCTGTAATGATAGCCTGCGCTCCATGCTGCTGACTGATAGATTTGATTTCTCGCGACAGAGAGAACTCCCCTTCATCTTTACGAACCAAAATTTTTCCAGTTGCTTTAATTTCCTCAACAAGATAACCATGTTTGACAAATTGCGAACTTAACAGCTCGCCCATTGTCCTGCCAAAATTAGATGAAGATTCTAGCTTATTCAAATCTGCAAAACTGATTACCAGAACCGGTTGATTCCTTGCGAGCACGGGGGATGATCGAAATTGAGTAGTTTTTTCAGCGTTTTCCAGCAAACCTTGTGCAAGAATTTCACTGTAGGTGATCAGGGTTTTGTTATCCACTGGGTTGTTTTGATGAGCGCAACCAGAGACTATAACAAGAATCATTATTAATACAATACTTAACAATCTCATCGTAATCGCCTTATCAATTCCTATGGTGTCAACAAAAAAAGCATAGCGTATTATTCATCTATCGGACAAAAATGAATGGGTGATGAGCTATATTTGTGATTCATGCCATGTTGCGTCGCTTTTGAGTGGCCCGTCACAGCATGAGCAGCTATTCACCCTCCGATGACGGCTTGAACATCAAGCGTTGCAACTCGTTGATGCGAATCGTGAGTTGCTCATCGGAGAGTGCGGACGGGGTGTTGGAGATATCGAGTCGATGCACATCGCCCCAGCGATCCGGGTTGAGTTTTCCGGCAAGCCAGCGGTAAGCCCCAATCCGCACAGCCCGAGCGGCTGGGGAGAGGGATTCATCCTCGGCCACCTCAAGGATCCGGTCGGCCAATACGTCCCCCTTGGCCAGATGGGCGGCGCGCATCTGATTGGCGTACTCGGGGTACCGGTCGCACCACATATACACGAGCCCTTAATCGGGGGACACCATACCTATTAGATTTATCGCCCATAATCGGGGGACACCATACCTATTAGATTTATCGCCCATAATCGGGGGACACCATACCTATTAGATTTATCGCCCGCCCATAATCGGGCAATAATCGGGGGACACCAGCAATAATCGGGGGACACCATCACCAGCAATAATCGCAATAATCGTAATCGGGGGACACCATACCTATTAGATTCGCAATAATCGGTAATCGGGGGACATAATCGGGGGACACCATACCGGGGACATAATCGTAATCGGGGGACACCATACCTGTAATCGGGGGACACCATATACCTGTAATCGGGGGACACCATACCTATTAAATTTATCGCCATCAGGGATAATCGGGGGACACCATACCTATTAAATTTATCGCCATCAGTATTTCCTTTTTTGAATGCCCCACCGCTCGCGCTGTTCGCTCCAGAGCATCGGAAACGATTGGCGCAACGCCTCCCAGGTCATGATGTCCACCGCAGACCTGTATTGCTTCTCTTCGACATGGAGATTTGATAAGATTGCGTTAGCTCCACTT
>NZ_JBZVFG010000053.1:0-26174 GCF_058402785.1 Candidatus Magnetaquiglobus sp. | reverse complement strand
CGGCTTCAACCTGACGAACCGCTTGGATTCGGATGTCCTCCAGGGCTTTGCGGTTCAAGGTGCGCCCATCTCGTCTGTCCATGCTGACAGTATACCACATGTCCGGCAATCAATGCACGGATTAGTAAAACACCGCCAAAAAATGAGGCTGTACAAAAATCAGAAGGTGGCATAGAATTTTTGCAGATCAGTCGGAATCCAAATAATCATAGAGAACTATTATCGTTATATCGGAAGGGTGGTGCGGCAGACAGGCCGGAATTGATCCTCCCTGAGGGATGTCTTATTTCGACCACCAACAGGAAAGTATTCTGATGAACCATGAACAATCCAAACGTCTGTTGGAGCGCGCCTACAAAGTGATTCCTTCAGCGACGCAGACTTTTTCCAAAGGTCCGACCCAATGGGTGCGTGGGATTTCCCCCCATTTTTTGGAGCGGGGCGAAGGTGCCTGGGTATGGGATGTGGATGGCAACCGCTATCTGGATTATCTGATGGCATTGGGTCCAATCATTCTGGGTTACAACCATCCAGTGATCAGGCAGGCGGTCTGCGAACAAATGAGTGCAGGTTCTACCTTCAGCATGATGCATCGATTGGAGGTGGAATTGGCCGAATTGCTGGTGGAAATTATCCCGTGTGCTGAAATGGTACGATTCGGAAAGAACGGTTCGGATGCCAATACTGCCGCCATTCGGGCGGCTCGGGCCTACACCGGACGGGACCGTGTGGCCTGTTGTGGCTACCATGGTTGGCATGACTGGTTCATCGGCACTACCTCGCGTGACAGGGGGGTTCCAAAAGGGGTTGCTGAACTGACGCATGTATTTCAGTATAATGATTTAACATCTTTAAAAAATCTTCTGGAACAGTATCCCAAAGCCTTTGCCGCTGTCATTCTGGAACCCATTGGTATCGAATTTCCTGTACCAGGCTTTCTGGAGGGCATACGAGATTTGTGCCACAAACACGGAACGTTGCTGATCTTTGATGAAATCATCACTGGATTTCGTTTGGCACTCGGTGGCGCTCAATCTTTCTTTGGGGTCACCCCGGATTTGGCAACTTTTGGTAAAGCCATGGCTAATGGCTTGCCTCTCTCCGCTGTGGTTGGCTCGCGCGATGTCATGGAAATTTTTGACGAAATTTTCTATTCAGGTACATTTGGAGGAGAAACACTTTCTCTGGCCGCAGGACTTGCAACTATTCAAGAACTGCATTCCCATCCTATCATCCCACAAATGCAACGTCGTGGGCAACAACTGTCAGACGGTATTGACGAGTTGATTCGGCAGTTTGGCATCGAGAATCAAATCAAGATTCGTGGCTATCCTACACGTACCGTCCTCACATTTTTGGATTCCGACGATCAGCAAATGCGTATGAAGCGCACGTATCTGATGCAGGAGTGTATGAAACGAGGACTCTTATATTATTGTATTAATAATATAAGCGCAGCCCACCAGGATACGGAAATTGCCTTCACGCTGGAACTTTTTCAACAGGTTATTCCCCTGTTTGCCTCTGCCTGTACACATAACACTTTTGCCGGGCGCTTGGAAGGACAATGCGTGGAAGCAATTTTTCGCAAACCATGAGGGTCTTAAATTCATGAATATAATGGGAAAAATTGTGTTGATCTCTTGTGGGCCAACATGAAACGGCAATGTCTCTTTCGTGTCGATGCTTCGTTGCAGATAGGCACAGGACATCTGATGCGTTGTCTCACTCTTGCCGAAGGGTTGCGTCAGCGCGATTACGAATGCCATTTTCTCTGCCGGGAATTTCCTGGACACAGAAACACACTAATCCGGCAGCGTGGATTTACTGCTCTGTCTTTGCCCTGGGATTGTTCGGAAATTTCCGAAGTCGAATCCGGTTCACCAGCGCATGCTCAGTGGCTTGGCTGTCACTGGAAAATTGATGCTGAGCAAACGCTTCAATATTTGACCGGTATTCCGGTTGATTGGTTGGTCGTGGATCATTATGCTCTGGACCACTCGTGGGAGAATCTGGTACGGCCCTATTGTAGAAAGTTGATGGTGATTGATGATTTGGCCGACCGGAAACATAGTTGCGATTTATTATTGGATCAAAATTTGATTCATGGCTGGACTGCCCGCTATCAGGAGAAGGTTCCACAGAATTGTGTGCAGTTGCTTGGGCCGGACTATGCGCTATTGCAACCAATCTATGCTGATCTCCGAGATAGAACTCCTCCACGTCTCGGAAAAATTTACGAAGTTTTGATCTATTTTGGAGGGGCTGATCAAAAAAATCTTACAGGAATGACTCTTGAAGCTCTATTATCGATTCAGCCTGACACTCTAAGTCTGAATGTGGTCGTACACCCTGCGCATCATTTCATCGAGTCCATACGCCAACAGGTTGCCCATCAATCATGGATCACACTGCATACGGAGATCCCCAATCTAGCCTCCTTGATGGTAAAGGCCGATATGGCGATTGGTGGTGGAGGCGCTACATCCTGGGAAAGATGCTGTCTTGGTCTTCCTAGTCTCGTCATCACGCTGGCGGAAAATCAGATTCCAATTGCTACCGAATTGCATCGTCTTGGGTTGATCCATTGGCTTGGACCACAGGAGCAGATAGGCATCTCCGATCTTCGTCGTATCATATCTTCTTGGTTATCTACGCCACCCCAAGAATATTATTCTGAAAGTTGGCATTCCAGAATCCGAATGATTGTAGACGGCAAAGGAGTGCAGCGTGTGTGTTCATGGATGACCATTGACACGCAGGCTAAACTGTTTGCTCGCAACACCACTCTCCAAGATTTGACCACTGTGCATGGATGGCTGACCACGCAAACAGCAAATAAACCACTCTGTGGATCTGTTTCTTTGAGCCAGGATCATTTTAAAGGCTGGTTCTACAATAGGCTCCGTCATCTTGACGACGCGCAACAGATGATCATTGAAACTACAGATGGTTTGCCTATCGGATGGGTATATTGGACCCGTCACGCCACTATCTGGGAAATTGACTATTTGACAGATTCGTACATTATTAGTCCAGAGTTGATAAGAAAAATATTGACGAGCGCGATGTTGGAGTGGCGTAAACAAATAGCAATTAATGTGTGTGTACGGGTGGCAAATTTCACAACTTCAGATCAAAAGAAACGTTGGTCGGTTTTACGCAATAACATCTTATCCCAAACCAACGATCATCCATTATCGATTGCAGTCTGTTCAGATCCCGAGAATGAACTTCACGAAGCTATTCCTGAATTGCTGATCGAATGGCTAGCCGAAGGCCACGAGATCACATGGAGCTATACAGCAGAGCAACTACCTGGTGGAGATTTGTGTTTTTATCTTGGCTATGGACGTATCGTTGATACCGATATCCTTTCCTGTTATCGGAACAATTTAGTGGTTCATGAAAGCGATCTACCCAAAGGACGAGGCTGGTCACCAATGAGTTGGTTGATTCTGGCAGGAGAAAGGCGGATTCCTCTGACTCTTTTTGAAGCTGTGGAACAGGTCGATGCCGGTCCTGTTTATCTGCAGGATTGGATCGAACTGACGGGCCATGAACTTTCTTCAGAGTGGCGTCGATTGCAGGCAGAACATACATTCCAACTGTGTGTACGGTTTGTTGCGACATACCCTGCCATTCTAGAGCAAGCGGTTGAGCAAACTGGAGAACCTACCTTTTATCCACGCAGACGCCCTGAAGATAGTCGTCTGGACCCTGATCGCACGCTGACCGACCAGTTCAATTTGTTACGTATTGTCCATAATCGTAAATATCCAGCCTATTGGGATTTTGATGGCGATAGGTATATTTTGAGTATTGAAAAAACAATCAAGGATAATTAAAATGGAATCCTTCATCGTCGCCAGTTGTCGCTCGTGGCATCATGAAGGTTTCGAGCGTATCCGTATTCAGGAACCAGGAGACTGGCATTATGTGTCTTCACCGAATGAGTTATTGCATACTCTAGAATATGTGACACCACGTTATCTGTTTTTTTTGCATTGGAGTTGGCTGGTGCCGAAATCAGTCTGGTCCAGATACGAGTGTGTTTGCTTTCACATGACCGATGTCCCGTATGGACGGGGAGGAACTCCACTACAGAATCTGATCGTGGCAGGAAAGAAGGATACCCAAGTCACCGCACTGCGCATGATTGAAGAGCCGGATTCTGGACCTGTTTATGCTAAAAGAGCTTTGGAATTGCACGGACGGGCAGAAGCAATCTATCTGCGTGCAGGCGAGCTTTGTTGGGAAATGATACATTGGATCTTGACAACCCGACCGACCCCGGTTCCTCAAGAAGGAGAGGTGGTCAGCTTTCGCCGCAGAAAACCGGAACAAAGCGTATTGCCAACCAGTGAAGAATTAGATGGTATTTATGATCATATTCGCATGCTAGATGCTCCAGGTTATCCTCTCGCCTTTGTAGAGCAGGAAACAACACGCATTGAATTTCTTGATGCCACTATTCTTGACAAGGAGATTCATGCCCGGGTGATCATCCGTAAAATTACTCCTACCGGAAGACTTTCGTGAACCACTCTGTATTGATTGTCGCGGCCCACACAGATGATGAGGTGCTCGGTTGTGGGGGAACAGTGGCACGTCACATCGCTGAGGGTGATCATGTGTCGGCTATTTTTATGACTGACGGAATTTCTGCACGCCAGTTATGTCAGCCAGAAGAGTTGGAGCATCGCCATTTTGCGGCCAAAACAGCTCATGCCATACTCGGCCTGTCAAATGTACACTTCTTAAATTTTCCAGATAATCGAATGGATAGTATTTCCTTGCTTGATATTATCTACCCATTGGAATCACTGCTTGCAGAAATTGCACCGAACAAGATCTATACTCATCACCAAGGTGACCTGAACGTAGACCATCAACGCACCCATCAAGCCGTGATGACTGTCTGTCGCCCTCTACCAGGTAGCACAGTGAAAGAGATTTATGGTTTCGAGGTCTTGTCCAGTACAGAATGGGCAACCCCTCACCAAAACATCTTCGTCCCGAATCATTTTGTGGATATTCATGACTACCTGGAGCTAAAATTATCCGCTCTGGATGCCTATCACCGTGAGATGCGTCCCCCCCCTCATTCGCGCAGTCGGGAACATGTCATGCAACTGGCACTCCATCGGGGGTACTCGGTAGGCTGCTACGCTGCCGAAGCCTTCATGGTTCTCCGATCAATCCGTTAGAAGGATTTAACCTCCATGACCATCACAATCAACGGACGGACCATTGGTGCTGGGCATCCGCCATACATTATCGCAGAACTGTCTGCCAATCATAATGGCTCCTTGCAGCGCGCTCTTGAAACCATTGATGCTGCTCAGGCTTGTGGTGCAGATGCTATTAAGCTCCAGACTTACACAGCAGATACCATGACCATCGATTGCGATGCCGAAGATTTTATGATCCGAGGTGGACCATGGAATGGGTACAAACTGTACGATCTTTATAGCTGGGCTCAAACGCCGTTTGAATGGCATCAGGCCATGATCGAGCATGCCCGAAAACGTAATATAACTATTTTTTCCACCCCGTTTGACGAATCAGCTGTTGATCTACTGGAGTCCTTACAAGTTCCTGCCTATAAGATAGCTTCATTTGAACTCCCAGATCTCCCCTTGCTGCGTTATATTGCATGTCATGACAAACCAATCATACTGTCCACCGGCATGGCCAGTGAACAGGAAATCGACGAGGCCGTACAGGCCATTTTTGAGGCTGGCTGTCAAAAACTTTTGTTGTTACATTGTATTAGTAGTTATCCTGCCCCTCTGGAAGAGATTAATCTTCATCAGATGTCAGAATTGGCACGCAGATTCGATCTTCCGGTTGGCTTGTCCGATCATACACTAGGTACGACTGTTGCGGTGGCCGCAGTAGCGCTTGGAGCAAGTGTGATCGAAAAACATTTTACCCTGAATCGTCAAGATCCTGGACCGGACAGCGTTTTTTCCATCGAACCCGCAGAACTGCGTGCCTTGTGCCAAGAAGCGCATGCAGCTTGGCAATCACTGGGAAAAGCAGGGTTCAACCGTCAGCCTGCTGAAGAGGGAAGCCGAGTCTTTCGTCGGTCCATCTATTTTGTACGCGATTTGCCCGCCGGTAGTTTGATCGGTCCGGAAGATATCCGACGAATTCGTCCTGGCATGGGACTCCATCCTCGACACTATTCCCAAGTGCTCGGTAAAATTGTGCGTAGACAGGTGAAACGCGGTCAAGCCGTGCAATGGGAGGATCTGGAATAAGGATACTATACTTGATGATCTGCCCCCTGTGAGGTAAACTCACCGTATTCCGTGAAAATTTTGTCTGTACAATCAAAATACGCTCATGTCAAATAGAGCGGCATTCTTTTCGAAAAGGATTGCTGTCATGTCTCAAGAAATGATTCGACGTTTGGCTATCATCCCGGCACGCGGTGGCAGTAAACGGATTTTGCGCAAGAATATCCGTCCCTTTTGCGGTCGGCCAATGATCTCCCATATTCTGAAGGCCGTAAAAGATTCGCAACTCTTTGCTGAGATCCATGTTTCCACGGAAGATGCGGAAATCGCAGAAGTGGTTGCGAATCTAGGATTCCCCGTTCGTTTTCTGCGCCCCAACAAATTGGCAGATGATTATACCGGCATCATGCCGGTACTCGAGTATGTTGTTAGAACTTTCCAAGAATGTGGCGAGTATTTTCAACAAGTCGTTTCCTTGCTCTCATGCGCACCACTTATCGAGTCTTCTGATCTGATTCAGGCATCCCGCCTTTTCGACTCTCTGAATGGAACCTCTCCAGTTCTGTCGATCGCCCCCTTTCCTGTTCCAGTTGAATGGGCGTTCGACCAGGAACCAAATGGAGTGTTGATTCCACGTCAACCCGGTGCTTTTGCCATCCGATCACAAGATTTACGACCCGCCTATTACGACGCAGGTGCGTTTACCTTCTTTCCGACAGCTTTTATCGTGAACAACAAGGTTGGCACCGATCAGGGTTATGTTGGTTATCTGCTCAGTCGGGATAAGGCAGTGGATATCGATACACTTGAAGACTGGGAATTTGCTGAGAAATTATTTCTGGCAAGAAAGCAACTACAGATAAATGGTTAATAGTTTGGCGTATGTATAAGATCTTAGGATTTGGAAAGGCGTGTAAAACCTGCAAAAAAGACGTGTCGTGGAGGTCAATCGGACTGTGGTCTTCGGTTCAATTGTTTTGTTGGCCCTGTGGTTGCTGCGTTCGACGGTCAGTTTGGTCATCAACACATCGTTTGTTGAACGTCTCAACGCTCTGATCGTGGACAGAACGCCAGAAAAACTCGCAAGATCTATTGATTTTCAAAGAATTGGGCGATGCATAATGCGATGATATATATTATGGCGTTCAGCTATAATTAAAACAGGTAAACCCCCTGCTCTGCCGGGGTGACAGTAGCAGTTTGACATTTCCAGGAATCGTCCACGGTGTTTAGTTTATTCGGACCTTTCGGCGGATCGGGAATTTTAGTGTGAGTTTGTACTGAGTAGCCAAACGGCTTTGGTCAAATTACAAAAAGTTTATGGATGCTGGGCGGTTCGGTCGCTTCTACTGAATCGCCAAAGCTCCAGAAGTTGGGGTATTGACCGTCTTTCAAGGGGTGCCAATGGTCCCTTTGAGGGGCCAAAAATCTAAAGACCCCGGCTTTGCCGGGGGATACTTACTTTTGCTGGCCCGTGTGAACACTGCGCACCAAAGGCGAAAATGGAAAATGGTAAGCTCGAACGCCAGCTATGGCTGCTGGCCTCGCTGACCATGTATGGACGGTTCATGAGTGGATTTCATATCCATCTCGATCGGCTAGATTAACGTAAGGCGCTGCCGTCTTTTTCAGGAGGCTCGTATTTTAGGTGAGGAGTATTAGAAAACATGGTTGAGTTGACTCACCATCCTTGCAAACCATCCCCGTTAACCGATTCTTCCATTCTCATTACAGGCGGCACTGGATCCTTTGGTCATACGTTCGTACCCTTGACCCTGGCACGTTTCAAACCGCGTCGCTTGGTCATTTACTCCCGCGATGAAATGAAACAGTGGGAAATGGCCAAAAAGTTCCGCGACTACGATAACGTGCGATTCTTTATCGGCGATGTGCGAGACAAGGAACGGCTCTATCGGGCTCTCCACGACATCGATTATGTGGTCCATGCGGCAGCCATCAAGATTGTCCCGACTGCGGAATACAACCCTTTTGAATGCGTCAAGACCAACATTCTGGGTGCCATGAACCTGATCGATGCCTGCATCGATCAGGGGGTCAAGCGTGTGGTGGCACTTTCCACGGACAAGGCAAGCAGCCCGATCAACTTGTATGGCGCAACCAAACTGGCGTCGGATAAATTGTTCATTGCAGGCAACTCCTACTCGGGAAAGAAGAAAACCCGCTTTTCCGTGGTGCGCTATGGCAACGTGATGGGCTCTCGAGGTTCGGTGATTCCCTTTTTTTACAGTCTCAAGGAGCGTGGCTCGCTTCCGATTACCGATCCAAGAATGACCCGTTTCATGATCACCCTCGAACAAGGTGTCGATCTGGTTTGGCATGCCTTTGACGATATGTTTGGTGGCGAAATCTATGTCAAGAAGATTCCTTCCATGCGTGTGTTGGACATTGCGCGTGCCATCGCACCGGAGGCTTTGCATGAGATCGTTGGTATCCGTCCAGGAGAAAAACTGCATGAGCAGATGATCAGCACCGAGGATGCCCCATTCACCTATGAGTATGCGGATCATTATAAAATCTTGCCTGCCATCCGTTTGTGGAGCCAGGAGCAGGAGCGATGTGAAAAGGGCGTTCTGGTGGATCCTGAGTTCAGCTATACATCCGACAACAACAGTGAATGGATGCGTGTTGAATCCTTGAGAGTGTGGATCGAGACCCATCGCGATCAGATTGGACTGTTCTGATGACGATTCCGTATGGCAGACAACACGTAACGCAAGCCGATATCGAAGCGGTTGTGGAGGTGTTGCGTTCCGATTGGCTGACGCAAGGCCCCATGGTTCCTCGGTTTGAACAGGCGGTGGCGGATCACTGCCAAGCCGCATGGGCCGTTGCCGTCAACAGCGCGACAAGTGGATTGCATATCGCTTGTCTGTCTCTGGGCCTGGGGCCGGAAGATTGGGTGTGGACCTCACCCATAACGTTTGTGGCCAGCGCGAACTGTGCCCGTTATTGTGGTGCGCGGGTTGACTTTGTTGATATCGATCCGGTCACATACAACATGAGCATTCCGGCTCTCGAGAAAAAGTTGATCGATGCCGAGCAGACAGGGAAACTGCCAAAGATCCTGATTCCTGTTCATCTGTGCGGGCAGTCCTGCGATATGGAGGCCGTGGACGCTTTGCGTCAACGCTATGGGTTTCGTATCATCGAGGATGCCTCCCATGCGATCGGTGGGGCGTACAAGAACAATCCGGTTGGAAACTGCCGGTATGGTGACATCACTGTGTTCAGCTTTCACCCGGTCAAGATCATCACCACGGGTGAAGGTGGCATGGCATTGACGAATGATCCGATTCTGGCCAATCGCATGCGTCGATTGCGCAGCCATGGGGTTTCGCATCAGCCCTCTGAAATGCTGTCACGTCCAGAGCATGAGATCTGGAATTATCAGCAGTTGGAGTTGGGTTACAACTACCGTATGACGGATATTCAGGCTGCCCTGGGTCTGAGTCAGTTGAGTCAACTGGACCATTTTATTCAGCGGCGGACCGAAATCGCGCTCCGTTACGATGTCCAGCTTCGTGACCTGCCGATTACACAGCCGTATCGACAGCCTGATATCCGCTCCAGCCTGCATCTCTATCCGATCCGTATCTCCCGGGAACGATGTGGTAAAACCCAACGACAGGTCTATGAGTCACTGAAACAGGGTGGGGTGGGGGTCAATGTGCATTATATTCCGGTTTACCGACAGCCCTATTATGAACAGCAGGGGTTTCCTGTTGGATACTGTCCAGAGGCCGAACGCTATTTTCAGGAAACCGTGACCCTGCCGATCCATCCCACCCTCACGGAAGCAGAGCAGGATCTTGTCATCCACGCATTGCGCAGGCTGTTTACATGAAGCTGGCTCTTGGAACGGTCCAATTCGGAATGCCCTACGGGATTGCCAATCGTGGCGGTCAGGTTCCCCATGAAGAAGCCGCCACCATTCTCCAGATGGCCCGGCAGCATGGCGTGAGACTCCTTGATACGGCGGTTGGTTACGGCGAGAGCGAAACATGCTTGGGGAGAATTGGGACAGAGGGATTCGACATCGTGACAAAACTGGTCCTGCCGAATCAGGCGCACGAGACCCCAGACCAGTGGATTGAAGCACGGATTCGCGACTCCTTGATACGGTTAAACCGCCAGAAATTGTACGGCGTGTTGTTGCACCGCGCCGAGCAGCTCAATGGACCGCATCAGGCGGCGATTGTTTGCGCATTTCAGCGGCTCAAGCAGGCGGGACTGGTGGAGAAATTCGGAGTTTCCATCTACGCGCCAGACGAGATCGCCGCGGTGCTCGAGACCGGGGTCGTTGATTTGATTCAGGCTCCTTTCAACCTGTTGGATCGACGTTTGCTCACCACGGGTTGGTTGCAACGACTTCACGCCATGGGCGTCGAAATTCACGTTCGATCGGTTTTTTTGCAGGGGCTGTTGTTGATGTCCAGGAGAGCCATTCCCGAACGCTTCGCCCGTTGGAACCCCCTTTGGGATGCGTGGCATGATTGGTTGCAAGATCATCCCGATCAGAGTGCCGCGCAGGTCTGCCTGGGATTCGCTCACGCCTTTGCGGAAATCTCTCGCATCGTGATCGGTGTGGATGGCGTGGAGCAATGGCGGCAACATCTGGTCACGCATGGCACCCTCGATGCGGTCACCTGGCCAGATCTGTCCTGTGATGACGAGGCGTTGATCAATCCCGCGAGGTGGAATCCACTTTAGGTGCGCGCATCCCTCACGCGAGCCGCGCCCAATGATGCGAGGATCCATGAAAAAGGGGCTCTGCGCGCATTGTTGGCCATTGCGAAGCGTCTCCTGATCGCACTATCCAGGCATTGGGTGGTCGTTTGTTGTTCAATGGCATGAAGAGGCGCCTCGAGGTTTCGTGCAATCACGCGCTTCACCATTCTTCTGGTTGATGATGCAAGCATAAGGATATAACAAAGATAATGAGACGAATTTATTTATATGGCTATTACGGGTTCGGGAATGTCGGGGACGATCTTCTTCTGAAAACCATGTTGAACTTTCTCGACAGCCGCTTTCCGGATACGGAATTGATTGTCCGCTCGTTGGCGTCGGCCTCCGTTGATCGAAAGCATGGAAAACTGACCTACCAATGCGGTGAGGCCACGCTTTACGGGAACGGTTCAAAGTTCGAGAGATTAAGGCATTATCTCCGTTTGCAATGGGATGCCATGAAGTGTTGCGATCATGTCATATTCGGCGGTGGAACGCTCTTTCATGCGCAAAACGGCAACTCAACGAATCTGATGTTGATTTTTTTGATGGTCCTGATGGGCCGTCTGCGCGGTTCCAAGGTACATGCCGTGGGTGCGGGCGTGGGGAAATTGTCCACACGCCTTTCCAGGGTGTTGTTTTCTGGCATCGTTCGCTTTTCTGAGCTTTTTCTGGTGCGTGATGTCACGTCGCTCGATCATTGCCATCGATCGCTGTATTTCGGAAGCGTCACAAGAACGGCTGACCTGGTTTTCACGCTGCCTGTCTACCCTTCTTCCGTGGTGAAAGATGATCAAAGTATTCAATTGGGTATCACCTTGGCCTTGAATGGGGTCAATGCCGATTCTGCAAACCATCCTGCATTTGTTGCGGGGTTACGCACGGCCCTGAATCATTGGCGCGGGCAGGGGTGGTCGGTGACTTTCTTGGTTTTTCAGGATCTTCATGCCGAATCCGTCACGCTTTCCGACAGAGATGCATTTCATCGGGTGTTTGGAGAGCAGGAAGGTGTCGAGAGTCTGCGAGTCTCTTCTGATTTGACGGTTCTTGAAAAACAATTTGCCGGGTTTGATTGTATCGTTGGCATGCGTTATCACAGCCTGGTGCTTGCCGGTCTTTTGGGCATACCGTTTGTTGGATTGGGGAACGATCACAAAGTGGCCGATCTTTGTGATTCATTGTCCATGCCTGTACTGCCGTTACAGGGCTTTGCCGCATCTGAACTGCTTATGGCCGTGAGCCAAACGGTCGTGCGTGTCCCGGACCCGCTGCGCGTTCAGGACCTCAGACAGGCAGCCTGGGACAATTTTTCACAGTTGGCAAACGCCATGGGGTGCGAATCCGTGTGAGTTGGTGACGATTCAGCCTCCCGGCATGCCAGTTACGTTTGATCGATGATGGCGCGACTGTTTTTGAGCCAGGATTGAAACATCAGGATGCTCCACAACGAATAGGACCAATTGCGATCTCCATGACAATGCTCTTTCCATTTTTGTCGAATGGCCTTCGCATCGAAGTGACCTTCCAGGTCCAGCTCTCTTTCGTTGAGCAATCCCTCGGCCCAGTCTCGCAACGGACCTCGCAACCAGAGCTGCAAGGGGATGCCAAATCCCATCTTCGGGCGATCGATCAGGGAAACGGGCAGATGACGTTCCAGAACTTTGCGCAGAATCCATTTTCCCTGGCCACGGCGCCATTTCAGGGCAAGCGGTAATCTCCAGGCGAACTCCACGATCCGATGGTCCAGAAATGGAACGCGCGTTTCCAAGGAGACGCCCATGGCGGCACGGTCCACTTTGACCAGAATATCGTCAGGCAGATAGTGCATCATATCCATGGCCATCATTTGATGCCAGGCATCCAGCTCGTGTAGAGGCGCTGGGAGCGCGGAGGGTAATTCCGGTTCCAGAACTTCCTTGAGCATGTGTCGCGAATGGTGCCATTGTGAGATCAGGGCTTGATAGAACTCATGGTGGCTGCGACAGTCAAGAAGAGCGGCTCCCTTATGGAACTTGTCGCCTGCGTTCTGGAGGTGCCAGCTGGTGGGAAGGAGGTGGAAAAACGGGTGTGTTGCCTTGTTCCAGGTTGCGGGGGATAGGCTTTGTATGGATTGCGACAGACCGCGCCGCAGTGGCAATGGGAGGTGTTTGATGCGATTCCACCAAGTGTGAGCCTGTGCATAGCGTGTATAGCCACCAAACAACTCATCTCCCGCATCACCCGATAGGGCCACGGTTACGTGGGATCGTGTCAGTTTCGAGAGCAGCAGAGTGGGGATTTGTGATGAATCTGCAAAGGGTTCATCATAGTGATTCCCAAGTTCGGGAATGACCGCCAGCGCATGCTCGGGTGTGACCAACAATTCGGTATGTTCGGTTCCCAGGTGCGATGCCACCTGCCGTGCATAGTGCGCCTCGTCAAATTGCTGTTCCGCAAAGCTGATCGTGAATGTTCTGACCGGACGAACCGATTGACATTGCATCAGCGCGACAACGGTTGAAGAGTCGATTCCGCCAGACAGAAAGGCCCCCAGTGGAACATCCGAGAGCATTTGACGCTGGACCGCATCTTTGATCAACGCTTCCAGGGTGTCAATCGCCTGTATGTCGTGACCGGGAAAGGGATCGCGTTGTCCCGTGCGCATGATTTCCAAGGGGTGCCAGTAAGGGATGATTCGAGGCTCCCGGAGATCGGCGGAAACGGTCAGCAACGTTCCTGGCCGCAGCTTGAAAATTCCTTGGTAGATTGACCAGGGGGTTGGAATGCAATGATATTTCAAGAACAGTTCTACGGCTCTCCTTTCGACCTTGTTTGCAAATGCCGGATGGGTGCGTATGGCCTTGAGTTCCGAGGCAAACAGGAATGCGTTTCCTTGCCAGCCGTAATAGAGGGGTTTTTCCCCCAGACGATCACGGAACAGGGTCAGTGTGTGATCTTGTCGGTCCCATACGGCAGCGGCGAACATTCCGATCGTCTTGTTGATCGTTTCCAGGATGCCCCAGTGCTCGAACCCCATCAGCAAGGTTTCGGTGTCGGAATGACCTCGCCAAGTGATGGCGGTTCGACTGGAGAGCTTGTCGCGCAGATCGGTGTGGTTATAGATTTCTCCATTGTAGGTCATAATATAGCGGCCACTTTGGGAGTGCATCGGCTGATGTCCCGCCGGCGACGGATCCAGAATGGACAAACGGCGGTGACAGAGAAGGATGCCCTGTGGATCATCGTGCCAGATGCCTTCATCGTCGGGTCCGCGATGCGTCAAGGCCTGCGCCATTCGTTGCCCAATCACGAAGGAGGGTGTGCCGTGCGGCGTTGAGGAAAGGGCTCCGGCCAGTCCACACATCGGGTGCGATGCTCCTGAACATTGGATGGTTATGGGCGTCCATCTCCGTGTCGGGATGGTGATGTACCCGGGATGGACGCGGCAACACGCCTGGATCGGGCCGTGGACGAGGACAATTGGCGTGGAGGCTGACACGGCGAAGGGTAGCACGCGGCGTGCGGTTTGGGTACTTGGAATCGATCATGGCCAGGATCATCCCATCGTGGCGGAAAGCAGGTTGTCGTGGATGGTGTTGTTTCGATTTGGATGGGGATGTTGCGCTTGTTCAAAGCGGTTGGTTCTTGATTGGCGGTTGATTCCACGTCAAAGCGGTTGGTTCTTGATTGGCGGTTGATTCCACGATGGGCTCACACGCGACAGGGATGGCGTGGGGCACACCCCGCGCGCGGTGAGAAACGACACGATCTCGTCCACGCCTTGACCGGTCATCATGTTGGCAAAGACAAAGGGTCGCTCGCCGCGCATGCGGCGCGCATCCCGCTCCATCACCTCCAGAGAGGCGCCGACCATGGGCGCCAGATCGATCTTGTTGATCACCAACAGATCCGATCGGGTGATCCCCGGCCCGCCCTTGCGCGGAATCTTCTCTCCGGCGGCCACGTCGATCACGTAGAGGGTCAGGTCGGCCAGCTCCGGACTGAAGGTGGCGGCCAGATTGTCCCCGCCCGACTCCACCAGAACCGCATCCAGATCCGGAAAACGCCGGATCAACCGATCGACCGCCTCCAGGTTGATCGAGGCATCCTCGCGGATGGCGGTATGCGGGCAGCCACCGGTTTCGACCCCCAGGATCCGCTCCGGCGGCAACGCTTCGTGGCGCACCAGAAACTGGGCATCCTCGGCGGTATAGATGTCGTTGGTGACCACCGCCAGACTCATGGAATCCCTCAGGCGGCGACACAACGCCAATGTCAGGGCGGTTTTGCCCGACCCCACCGGTCCACCCACGCCAATGCGCCAAACCGGATCCTTCATCGTCTTCCTCCTGCCCTTTCCAGGCGTATTCGAACATCTACGAACGAAACAAGCGGGTGTATTGCGCCTCGTGGCCACAGGAGGCCAGGGCCAGACCCGGCGCGAAACCTTGCCAATCGCACTCCTCGAGCGTGAGGGCCCTTTCGGCGAGGCCGGGGATGATGCCCGCCAGACGGGAAAGGAGTCGTTGTCCGGCGGTCTGGCCCAACGGCACGAGCTTGACGCCGGCCATCACCTGGTTTTCGCACCAGCTCCACAGATACCCGGTCACCGCAGGCTCCACCCCGATTCCCCAGCGCACCGACAGCCAGGCCCAGGCGGTCGGAAAGGCGCACATCCGTGCGTCTGATCCCGGAATGGCCGGCTCCCCCAGGTCTTCGGCCAGACGCATCAGGGAGTAGCCCATTTGCAGGGTTTCGGCATGCAGTTCGCCGCTCTCCCGACTGATCCGATACCAGTCGTTCAACTCCGCCACCCGCGCCCGATCCCCGAGCCGGAACGCCGCGTGCAGTCCGGCCAGCAGCGGTGCTTCGAAACGGGCCAGGGGGTGACGCAACAAGGCTTCGATCCAGGCCATGGCTGTCGCCTCATCCCGGACCTGGCCCGCCTCCACCGCCCACTCCAACCCCTGGGAATAGGTATAGGCGCCCACCGGCAGGGCCGGGCTGGTCAGTTGCAACAGGCGTGTCAGGGCGGGATCGATCATCCGAAGGCGTGGATGCGCGGACCGTGCCCATGGTCGTGGCCGTGATCGTGGCCATGCCCATGGTCGTGGTCCGAATGGGCGTCGTGTCCAGCCGGATGGGCATAGGCGCCGCGTTCCGGTTCGAAGGGGAGCTGGACCCGGGTGACCAGGCACCCCAGGCCCGCGAGCATCGCCTCCAGAATCGCGTCCTCGGGCAAGAGGATGGACGCCTCGTGCAGTTGGATCAGGGCGTGCCGGTTGCCCAGATGATAGGCCGCCCGCGTCAGGACCAGCGGCGAGACGGCACTCACCCGCAACAGCGGCTCCGGGGCCGCCTCGATGCCGATCACCAGCCCGTCCTCCCCGAGCAGTCGGTCGCCGTGGCGCAACGTGCTGCCGTGGGGCAGGGCGATCTCGATCGCGGTGCCATCCGGCAGATGGGCGTTGAGGCGGCTGTGGCAGCGCTGCGCCCAGGTCAGGGGGAGCAGCGCATGCACCGGTTCGGATCGGGTGTCGGCAAAGGCGCGTAGGCGCATGATGCGTCCCTCCTAGAACAGGAAATAGCGTTGGGTCATGGGCAGGGTCGCCATCGGCTCGCAGACCAGCAGTTGGCCGTCGGCGCGTACCTGATAGGTCTCCGGATCCACCTCCATGCGTGGCGTATGACCGTTGTGGATCATGTCGGCCTTGCGCACCCCGCGACACCTCCGCACCGCCTCCAAAGGTTTTCTCAGTCCCAGGGCCCGGACCTCGGGGTTGTCGAGGGCGGCCTGGGAGACGAAGGTGACCGCCGTGCGCAACGCCAGGCCGAAGGCGCCGAACATCGGACGATGGTAGACCGGTTGCGGAGTCGGGATCGAGGCGTTCGGATCTCCCATGAGGGCCGCGGCGATCATGCCGCCCTTGATCACCATGGCCGGCTTCACCCCGAAGAAGGCCGGTCGCCACAACACCAGATCCGCCAGCTTGCCCGCCTCCACCGAGCCCACCAGATGGGCGATGCCGTGGGAAATGGCCGGGTTGATGGTGTATTTGGCCACATAGCGTTTGGCGCGGAAGTTGTCGTGACCCGTTCCGCCATCCTCGGGCAGCGCGCCGCGCTGCACCTTCATCTTGTGGGCGGTCTGCCAGGTGCGCAGGATCACCTCGCCGACCCGCCCCATGGCCTGGGAGTCGGAGGAGAACATCGAAATGGCCCCCAGATCGTGCAGAATATCCTCGGCGGCGATGGTCTCGCGGCGGATGCGCGACTCGGCGAAGGCCACGTCCTCGGCGATCGAGGCATCCAGATGGTGGCACACCATCAGCATGTCCAGGTGCTCGTCCACGGTGTTGACCGTGTAGGGACGGGTGGGGTTGGTGGAGGAGGGGAGCACATGACCTTCGCCCACGGCGCGAAGGATGTCCGGAGCGTGTCCGCCGCCCGCGCCCTCGGTGTGGAAGGTGTGGATGGTGCGTCCCTTGAAGGCCGCCAGGGTGGTCTCCACGAATCCCGATTCGTTGAGGGTGTCGGTATGGATCGCCACCTGCACGTCCATCTCCTCGGCCACGCCCAGGCAGCAGTCGATGGCCGCCGGGGTGGTGCCCCAATCCTCGTGGAGTTTCAACCCCATCGCGCCGGCCCGTACCTGTTCGCGCAGCCCCTCGGGCAGGCTGGCGTTTCCCTTGCCCAGGAATCCCAGATTCATCGGAAACGCCTCGGCAGCCTCGAGCATGCGGTGCATGTGCCACGGACCCGGCGTGCAGGTGGTGGCGCAGGTCCCTGCCGCCGGTCCCGTTCCGCCGCCGATCATGGTGGTGATGCCGGAAAAGAGCGCCTCTTCCACCTGTTGCGGGCAGATGAAGTGGATGTGGCTGTCGATGCCGCCGGCGGTGACGATCATTCCCTCGCCGGCGATGATCTCGGTGGCCGGACCGATCACCAGCGTCACACCGGGTTGAATGTCCGGGTTGCCCGCCTTGCCGATTCCGGCGATCCGTCCCTGGCGCAGACCGATGTCCGCCTTCACGATTCCGGCATGGTCGAGGATCACCGCGTTGGTGATCACCGTGTCCATCACCGTGGCGCCCACCCGTTGCGACTGTCCCATGCCGTCGCGGATCACCTTGCCGCCGCCGAACTTCACCTCTTCGCCATGAACGGTGTGATCCGTCTCCACCTCGATCCACAACTCGGTATCCGCCAGGCGGATCCGATCCCCGGTGGTGGGACCGTACATCTCGGCGTAGGCCTTGCGGGAGATCGTCGCCATGTCACACCTCTCCCATCACGCGGGCGTTGAATCCATATACCTTGCGCGCCCCGGCCAGGGCCACCAGTCGCACCGTGCGGCTTTGGCCCGGTTCGAAGCGCACCGCCGTGCCCGCCGGCAGGTCCAACCGAAACCCCCGGCTCTGCTCCCGGTCGAACGCCAGGGCATCGTTGACCTCGAAAAAATGGAAGTGCGACCCCACCTGAACCGGTCGGTCGCCGCGATTGGCCACCACCACGGTGCGGGTTTCGCGACCGGTGTTCAACAGGATCTCCCCCGGTTGGATCGACATCTCGCCTGGAATCATCGTGACGGCTCCTTGGCCGATGGGGTGGTGGACGGTGACGCGCGGGTCATCGACATCTCGCCTGGAATCATCGCATCGGCTCCTCAAACGATGGGGTGGTGGACGGTGACGAGTTTGGTGCCATCGGGAAAGGTGGCCTCCACCTGGATCTCCGGGATCATCTCCGCCACCCCTTCCATCACGTCGTCGCGGGTGAGCAGCGTGGCGCCGTATCCCATCAGATCGGCCACCCCGCGTCCATCCCGTGCCCCTTCCAGGATGGCGGCGGTGATGAAGGCCACGGCCTCCGGGTGATTGAGTTTCAAACCGCGCGCCCGACGGCGTTCGGCGAGCAGCGCGGCGGTGAAGATCAACAGTTTGTCCCGTTCGCGGGGGGTCAGATCCATGGGTGCTTCTCCTTTGCAAGGGTGCCAACCGATGAATCCATCGGCAGCATGTGTTCTTCACGTCCGCCAGATGCGCGGCTCCTCGGCCTCCCGACCCACCGCCAAAGGCCGCAACACCCGCCACACGGCACGCAACCAAGCGCGCGCCGGTTCGCTCTCCTCCGCCAGAACCCGCGCGACCAATATCCCCGGCAAACGGGTCACTCCCACCCGAATCCCAACCCCGGTCACCGGCACGGCCCGACACGCCTCCACCCATGCCGCCTCGATCGCCTCTCCCGCGGCCCACAACGTGCCGGCAACCCGTGCCCCACCCAGACCGGGTGCGGCATCCAGCCAGTCCGAACCACCGGTCAACGCCCCCTGCTCGCGCCACAAGGAACCATTCGGACCCTCAAGGCGCGTCTGAAATCCGACCCGGCCCCTCTCGAACCGCTCCCCCATGGCCAGTCGCCCCAGACAGTGCATCTCCATCCCCAGGAAACGGGCTCCGGACGCCAGATGCACCTCCATCGACAAACGGGTATCGCAACCATCGAAAAAAATGTTCTCCTGGGGCAGCCACTCCAACGTGGCATCTGCGCCGACACGGATCTCCACCCTCTGTTCGGAGTGGCTTCCCGACGCGCAACGATACCACTTGCCCGCCCCCGGCGTGGTCAACAGCAGATGCGCTCCCCCGGCCAGATGCAGATCCATCCGCAACCCATCCCCGCCCACCACCCCGCCCGGCGGATGGAGCAGCAACAGATGACAGACCGCATCCCCCTCGGGATAGAGCGCCTTTTGCACCAGCAACGGCCCCCGATGCTCCCGACGACGCAACACGGTGCGCGCGCCGCTCCGTTCCAGCCGCAAGGTCAGGGCGGCGCGCCATCCGTCCGGCTCCTCCCCGTCACACCGCCAGTCGTTCCCGGGCGCCATCGGCATCCATCCGCTCTCCCAGACCGCGCAACACGAATTCACCCCGCTCCATCAGCAGATAGTGGTCTGCCAATGAACGGGCGAAGTCATAATACTGCTCCACCAGCAGAATCGCCATCTCCCCGGAATCGGCCAGGGCGCGGATCGCCCGCTCGATCTCCTTGATGATCGAAGGCTGGATCCCCTCGGTGGGCTCGTCCAGAATCAACAACCTGGGCGCGGAGGCCAATGCCCGACCAATCGCCAGTTGTTGCTGCTGTCCGCCGGAGAGATCCCCGCCGCGCCGGCGCCGCATCTCCCAGAGCACCGGAAAGGTCTCGAAGATCCGTGACGGGATCGGCGTGCCCGGCGGTCGCGAGGCCAGCCCCATGATCAGGTTCTCCTCGACGGTCAAGCGCGGAAAGATCTCCCGCCCCTGGGGCACATACCCCATCCCGGCCCGTACCCGCTGATGGGGCGGCGCGTGGGTGATCTCGGTGTCGAAAAAGTGCATCGAACCGCTTCGAATCCGGTTGACCCCCATCAGACAGCGCATCAGGGTGCTCTTGCCCACGCCGTTGCGACCCAGCAGCGAGGTCACCTGGCCCATGGGCACCGAAAACGACAGATCGCGCAGGATGTGACTGCCGCCGTAAAACTGATTCAGGTGTGCCACGTTGAGCATGTTCTAACGCCCCAGATAGACCTCGATGACCCGCGGATGCTCCCGCACCTCCTCCATGCGCCCCTCGGCCAGCACCGAGCCTTCGTGCAACACCGTCACGCGGCTGGCCAGTTTGGCGACGAAGGCCATGTCGTGCTCCACCACCACCAGGGAGTGACGCCCGGCCAGGGAGAGGAACAGTTCCGCCGTGTGTTCGGTCTCCTCGTCGGTCATGCCGGCCACCGGTTCGTCCAACAGCAGCAGCCTGGGCGCTTGCACCAGCAGCATGCCGATCTCCAGCCATTGTTTCTGTCCGTGGGAGAGCCGGCCCGCCTCCACATGGGCGTGCGGGGTGAGTCGCACGATGCGCAACGCCTCGTCGATCTGGTCCAGGGTTTCGCCATCCAGCCGGGATTTCAGGCTGAACCGCACCCGCCGGTCGCACCTGGCGGCCAGTTCCAGATTCTCGAACACCGTGTGATGCTCGAACACCGTGGGTTTCTGGAACTTGCGACCGATGCCGGCAGCCACGATTTCCGGTTCGCTCATGCGGGTCAGATCCAGCGTCTGACCGAAAAAGACCGTGCCGGAATCGGGACGGGTCTTGCCGGTGATCACATCCATCATGGTGGTCTTGCCCGCGCCGTTGGGTCCGATGATGCAGCGCAGTTCGCCCGCGTCGATGGCCAGGTTGAGATCGTTCAACGCCTTGAAGCCGTCGAAGGAGACGTTCACCTGATCCAGATAGAGGATCACCTTGTGGGAGATGTCCAGGGCGCCCGGCACCAGGGGATGGCCAAGGCTGGGGAAGCCCGGATTCTCGACGATGGGTTCGTCCACGAGACTCATCGGCGGGCTCCTCCGAACAGACGTGACCACAACGAGACGATGCCGCCCGGAAACCACAGGGTGACGGCGATGAACAGCACGCCCAGGAAGAAGAGCCAGTACTCGGGGAACGAGAAGGTGAACCAGCTTTTGGCCAGATTGACCGCAGCGGCGCCAAGGATCGGTCCGACCAGGGTGCCGCGTCCGCCCACCGCGACCCAGATGGCGATTTCGATGGAGTTGGCCGGCGACATCTCGCCGGGATTGATGATCCCCACCTGGGGGACGTAGAGCGCGCCGGCGATGGCGGCCATGAGCGCCGAGAGGGTCCAGGCGGTCAATTTGTACCACAGGGGTTGATAACCGATGAACATCACCCTGGATTCGGCGTCGCGGATGGCGGTGAGGATGCGACCGAACTTGCCGGTGATCAGGTGGCGGCAGAGGAGCAGGGCGCCGGTGAGGGCGGCGGCGGAGAGGGCGAACAGGGTGGCGCGCATTTCAGGCGTGGTGATGGAAAAGCCGAGGATGCGCTTGAAATCGGTGAAGCCGTTGTTGCCGCCGAAGCCGGTTTCGTTGCGGAAGAAGAGCAGCATGAAGGCGTAGGTCAAAGCCTGGGTGATGATGGAGAAGTAGACCCCCTTGATGCGCGAGCGGAACGCGAAGAAGCCGAACACCAGGGCCAGCAGACCGGGCACGAGCACCACCCACAGCAGGGCGACGAGGAGGCTGTCGCTGCCGATCCAGTACCAGGGGAGTTCCTTCCAGTTGAGAAAGACCATGAAATCGGGCAGATCGGCATGATAGACCCCATCGCGACCGATCGAGCGCATCAGGTACATGCCGAAGGCGTAGCCGCCGAGGGCGAAGAAGAGCCCGTGTCCCAGCGACAGAATGCCGGCGAAGCCCCAGATCAGGTCCAGGGCCACGGCCAGGATGGCGTAGCAGAGGATCTTGCCGCCCAGGGTGATGAGGTAGCCGGAGACGTGCAGCGGATGGTTGGCCGGCACGAGCAGATGCAACGCCGGCACCACCACCACGAACAGCAGCGCGAAGAGGAGGAGCGCGCTCCAGCCGAGCGGTCCGAACAGCACCCGGCGCGGGGCCAGGGGGTGGGTGGATGGGATGGACATGGGTCAACCCTCCATCTGGCGACCCTTGAGGACGAAGAGTCCCTGGGGTCGTTTCTGGATGAAGACGATGATGAACACCAGCATCAGGATCTTGGCGATCACCGCGCCGACCCACCCTTCGAGCAGCTTGGCGGCCACTCCGAGTCCCAGGGCGGCCCACACCGCGCCGGCCAGTTGTCCCACGCCGCCGAGCACCACCACCAGAAAGGAGTCCACGATGTACCCCTGACCCATGTCCGGTCCGACATTGGCGATCTGGGATATGGCGACCCCCCCCAAACCGGCGATGCCGGCCCCCAGGCCGAAGGCCAGGGTGTCGATCAGGCCGGTGGGCACCCCCACGCAGCCGGCCATGGCGCGATTCTGGGTCACGGCGCGCACGAAGAGTCCCAGACGGGTGCGGTTGAGCATCCACCAGGTGAGTCCCAACACCAGCAGGGCCAGGATGGTGATGACGATGCGGTTCCACGGCAGCACCACGCCGGGCATCAGCGCCACTCCGCCGGACATCCAGCCGGGATTGGCCACCTCGACGTTCTGGGCGCCGAACAGCAGCCGTACCGCCTGGATGAGCATCAGCGAGATTCCCCAGGTGGCCAGCAAAGTCTCCAATGGGCGACCGTAGAGCCAGCGGATCACGGTGCGTTCCATGAGCATGCCCACCAGGGCGGTGACCACGAAGGCCACCGGAATGGCCACGAACAGATAGCCATCCACCAGACCGGGCAGATGCTGGCGAAAGAGCGTCTGCACCGCGTGGGTGCTGTAGGCGCCGATCATCAACAGTTCGCCATGGGCCATGTTGAGGATCCCCATCACCCCGTAGGTGAGCGCCAGTCCCAGGGCGGTCAAAAGCAGGATCGACCCCAGCGAGATGCCGGAGAAGAGCGCGCCTGCCGCCTCGCCCAGGGCCAGGCGCCGTTCGATGCGCTTGAGGGAGTCTCGCGCCTCGTTGCGGACCCGTTCGTCCGGTTCGTCCGAAGAGCCTGACAGACGGATCAGCGTGACCCGAACCGTGGTGCTGGCGCTCTCGCCCAGGGCCTTGACCGCCGCGAGACGCTGATCCGCATCCTTGCTCGACAGCCGTGCCAGGGCCATCCCCAGGAAGAGATGTTCGTGAATGGTTGCGTCCCGCTCCTGCCCGAGCGCCTTTTCCAGCACCGGAATCATCTCCGGGGTGGCGCGGCTCTGCAACGCGGCGGCGGCATCCAGTCGCACCCTGGGATCGGCGTCGAACAGACGCAACAGCGCCAGACCGGATTGCACCTCGCGCCGCACCCGGTTGTTGATGGAGATGCTCTCCGGCGCGGCGGGGGGCGGGGTCAGGGTGGCGCCGGACTCCAGATCGATCCATTGGCCGTCGAGTTGACGCACCAGACGGCCATCCGCCAGGGCCAGGCCATCCTCGGTCAGCGCCTTGAGCAGGCCGGAGACCTTGGCCTCTCCGCTGGTCACCAGTTGGCGAATGGCGCCGATGCGCGCTTCGTTGTCGCCACCGGCCAGGGTGGTGGCCAGATTCCCATCCCATCCTGCCCGCAGGGGGGAGCAGACGAGGAGAACCCAGAGACCGATCCACCATCCGAGCGTGCGTGCGGGGTGACGATGAGGCATGCGATCTTCCGTGAGTGAGAGTGTTGAAAAATAGTCTTGAATGAATGCAATGAGCCATTTTTCCACGGCTGTGACGATCCCCTCGGAACACCTCCTGAACACGGCGGGCCAAGCCGTGTTCAGGAGACGGGCGATCACTTCTCCGGTTCGTCGGACTTCTTGTCGTTGCCGGGGATGTAGGGGCTCCAGGGGGCGGCGCGCACCGGACCCGGCGTTTTCCACACCACGTTGAACTGACCGTCGGCGCGCACCTCGCCGATGAAGACCGGTTTGTGCAGATGGTGGTTTTTTTCGTCCATCTTGATCTCGAAGCCGGACGGAGCTTGCATGCCCTGACCGGCCATGGCGGCGATCACCGGATCCACGTCGGTGGTCTTGGCCTTCTCCACCGCCTGTTTCCACAGGTGCAGGCCGATGTAGGTGGCCTCCATCGGGTCGTTGGTCACCACCTTGTCGGCGCCGGGGAGTTTGTTTTTGGCGGCCCACTCCTTGTACATCTTGGTAAAACCGTCGTTGACCGGATTCTTTAAGGACATGAAATAGTTCCACGAGGCCAGATGTCCCACCAACGGCTTGGTGTCCACCCCGCGCAGCTCCTCCTCGCCCACGGAGAAGGCCACTACCGGCACGTCGGTGGCCTTGAGGCCGGCGTTGCCCAGTTCCTTGTAGAACGGCACGTTGGAGTCTCCGTTGATGGTGGAGATCACCGCGGTTTTCTTGCCCTCGGAGGCGAACTTCTTGATCTTGGCGATGATGGTCTGGTAATCGGCGTGGCCGAAGGGGGTGTATTCCTCCAGGATGTCGGCATCCGCGATTTTTTTGGAGTTCAGGAAGGCGCGCAGGATTTTGTTGGTGGTGCGGGGATACACGTAGTCGGTGCCGAGCAGCACGAACCGTTGCGCGCCGCCGCCATCCTCGCTCATCAGGTATTCGACCGCCGGGATGGCTTGTTGATTTGGGGCCGCGCCGGTGTAGAAGACGTTCTTTTCCAGTTCCTCGCCTTCGTACTGCACCGGATAGAAGAGCAGGCCGTTAAGTTCCTTGAAAACCGGCAGAACCGATTTGCGCGATACCGAGGTCCAACAGCCGAACACCACGGCCACCTTGTCCTGGCTGAGGAGTTGACGGGCCTTTTCTGCGAACAGCGGCCAATTGGAGGCCGGATCCACCACCACCGGTTCGAGTTTCTTGCCGAGCACGCCGCCCTTGGCATTGATCTCCTCGATGGTCATCAAGGCGGTCTCCTTGAGGGCGGTTTCGGAGATGGCCATGGTTCCGGAGAGGGAGTGGAGGATTCCCACCTTGATGGTGTCGGCGCCCTGGGCGCCCTGGGGGAAGCTCATGGCTCCCAGCGAAACGGTGGCGGCGGCCAGGGAGAGAACCTTGAGAAAATGACGTCTTTGCATGGACACACTCCTGATGTGGGGGCAAGGGATTGTGATGGTTTGATAAGCAAACCATATCGTCTTGCGCATAGGATGTGCCAAAGCCGACAAAACCGGACAATCTGCCGACCGGTCCTTGCTTCTTGGGTGTTCATCCGTGTCTGGAACGGCCACAAGGCGTGTTTTTTTGTTGAATTGGAATGAAAAAATGCGAATTCTGGCGCAGCGTGTGAATCGGGATGGGCCTGGCCCCGGACAGGATTTCGCCCACGGGTTGCAGGGATTTTTCCGGACGCATGATCATGTATTAGACAATTCTGACATCCTGATTGTCGGAATAGCGACCATTATGACCAAAATTTAATCATGCATGCGGTCGTGGACCGGTAGGGTCGAGGGGCTGTTTTCAAGCCGGCGGCAGACCAGATGGATTATGACTATTTAATTAAAATAGGTAAACCCCCGGCTCTGCCGGGGTGACAGTAGCAGTTTGACATTTACAGGAGTCCACCGGTGTCAGGCGACATGAGAAACTGACCCCCTGGCGACACGAGGAATTGACCCCCTCCTCCGGAAAGGAGGAGAGATGACATTAACGAAAGATTCGGTTTCAATCCTTGGACACGTTAACCAAGGAGGAAACCACAGGTTGCAAGCAGATGATGTTCGCGAGATGCTGCGGCTGCGTCGACTCGGTTGGGGCAA
>NZ_JBZVFG010000052.1:12535-26532 GCF_058402785.1 Candidatus Magnetaquiglobus sp. | reverse complement strand
GGGCGTTGGGGCGACGACGCCCTTGGCCTCCAGCCTGGGCGTGCCGGGCGGTGGGGCGACGACGCCCTTGGCCTCCAGCCTGGGCGGCATGGCCTGGGGAGGTGGTGCGAACGGCGTCTTGCCATCCACGCCCGCGTTCGAGGGGCGGGTTGGTGTGTCCGACGACGTGCCGGTTTTGATCTCTTTGACCTTCTGGCGCAGCTCATGGGAGAGGGTGCCGGGTTGTGGGCGTCCGGCCAGCAACTGCCAGAGCAGCACGCCGATCACCAGCAGCGCCAGGAGGCCGGCTCCCACGAAGAACAGCAGGCGTCGTCTGCCGGCCAGGAATGAATGGGAATCGGGCATGGGCTTGAAACGTTCTCCGTTTTTTTCCGGAATTTCTTCGGTTGGCAGCAATTTTTCCAGGCTGTCCCGGCAGGCATGCACCGCCATGCATGCTGGGGCCCGTGCCATCAATTCGGATGCCACCAGCACGCGGTAGAACTCCTCGATGGTCAAGGCCAGGCCGCATGCCTGTTTGGTGGTGAAATTTTTGCGTGCCATGACCATGAAATCGTTCAGATCCTTATCATCGGCCTGACGCACCACCTTGTCACGGCGCGCCAAAAATCCTTCCAGAACCTGAATGCGTCGCACATCGAAGTAGAGATTTTCGGTGAATCCGGTCCCTTCCTGATGGGTGACGAAGGTGACCAACTCCTCGGAAAAGCCGCGCGTGTCCATGGGGGCATACACCTCCCGTTCTTCGCGCGCCATTGGATTGGTGGGAATCAGACCTTTGAGGGTCAGGGCCTTGAAGAATTCGGTGAGGGTGGACTCATAGCCCCGTTCGCCATCCGGACCGAGCCGTTCGCGAATCTGCTTCAAGAAGCCGTAAACCCCTTCCGGTCGTGCCGAGCGGGGCGAGACTCCGCGACCGCGCAGATGGGACTCGAAATGGCGCACCCGTGCCGCGTCGAATCCCAGGTAGTGGTGGGGATCGTTTTCGCGGGCGTGGTCCAGATAGATCTCCAGGGCCATGGAGGTTTGAATCGGTCCGGCGTATTCGAGTGGAGCGCCGCACTGGCGGCAGGTGGGTGATGGGGTATCCGCGGATTGGGGAAAGCCGCATTGGGAGCAGGTGGCATGGGGCATTGCCGTGACCTCGAAGCCGTCAGATGATCGGGCCGGAATATCCTGAAAGAGGGCGCTTTTGAGTCTTCTGAAAAATATGCAACAATTGCGCCGCTTGTGGGTCACGATGCCGGTTCTCATCATCCCTCCGTGTGGAACAGTTCGGGTGACAGTCGTTCCCAGGCGGCCAGGTAGTCATGCAGGTGCGGTTTGTTGGCGGACTCGGCCACGATCAGTTCGCGCACCCGTTGTTGTTCCTGGAGGTATCCTTCCGGGTTGAACAATCCGCCGAAGTGGGCCATGCGCAGCCAGACCAGGTAGGTGGTCAGGGCATCTCGTTCGTTGTAGGCGATGATGCGATCCAGTTGACCTTCGAGCCACATGCGAGGCACGTCTTCGCCGCTGGCGTCCATTTTGCCGGGAATGCCGGAGAGCACGGCCAGTTCATGCAGGGACGGGGTTCCCGATCCCCAGCCTGGTGTGGCGTAATCGCGCAGGTCGATGTGCCAATCGCTTCCCTTGGCGAAGTAGTCCACCCCTTCCCAGGGTTTGTTGGGTCGCAGGGCGAACCGTGGGGCTTGGATTCCCAGGCAGATGCCGCGTTGCACGAGAATGCGCAGATCCGCGGCCAGGGAGTTGTATCCCACCAGTTGCGGGTGGCGTTCGCCGATGGCGTTCAGAAAGCGCCACACGATCTCTTTTTCGTCGTGTGGGGCGTTTGGATCGCGGGGCAGGGAGAGCAGGGAGAGGGTCACCCGTCCATCGGCGTGTTGGTGGCGTTGCACGGCGGCGATGGAGAGCATGCGGCAGAGGATCGTTTTGAGAAAGGGGCGGGGATTTTCGTCCGTGGCTCCGCCTTTTTGCCACATGGTTTCCATGACCTCGAGGTCATCCGCCTCTTCCGGGAGGTTATGGAGCAGGCGTCCGGCGGTGGGATTGGGCATCCATTCGGCGTCGAAGGCCCAGACCAGTTTATGGATTTGTTTGAACATGGGGTGGAATCACCTTTTCTGAAGTGTGGATTGGGGATCAATTGAGTGCAACCGGGGGAGGGTTGGGGTAGGGGGAGTAACGGGTGCGGTCAACGCGGGGTCCAGCATCTGTGTCACGCATCAATCTTTCAATAACAGATGGATGGGAAAGTTGTTGAGTTAACGTAAGGCACTATTGGAGGCTCTGCCTCCGCACTTAAGCCGGGGACCTTCGGCCCCAGCCCCCCAGCCCCCGCAACCGTGGTGTGAATCCCAACCTCAAAGACAAAAAAACCGGGGGATCACTCCCCCGGCAACTCAAACACACAACACCCTGAATACCATACGACTCATTTGCCCGCAAACGGACGCTTGATCAGATTCGAAACATTCTCCCGACTCCATGGATCACCCCCTGTCTCGGTCGGCGCGGAAGGGAGATACTCCATCGGCTGCTGAAACACGAACATCAATTGCCGCATCGCCCACTCACTCAACAACTCCAATGGCTGACCCGCCTCCGGCGGCTGCGATTGACCCATGCCATACGCCGTGCCAATCCCTACCAGCGAACCCAATGGCTCGCTCACCAACGAACCCGTGGCCGCCAACAACGTACCCGCCACGGCAGCTCGCTCCACCCCGTCATGCTTGCGATTGGGCTGCGACTCCACCCGAATCCGTACCGTGCGAAGCACCTTGCCCTTGGAGATCAAATAGGCGTCCAGGTCGAACAACCCCGGCGAGGTCGGCGAACTGCCGCGCATCTCACGCGGCGAAATCCATAACAAAGCCGGCCAGCCGGAACTCTGACTCATGGCCAACGCCCCCTCCAGATGATAAACCGGACTCCACTCCGGAATCAGCTGCTCGGCCAACTGACCAGGCAACAATTGCCGGAAAATGGTGCGGCTGAAGTCAACCAATACCTCAGGCTGTCCCGCCACCTGCCGGGCGATCGGCAACAGATGCAACTTGGGATAGGGGACGGGCAATTCGGTGACGTTCTCCTCGGAGAGCGCATCCCAACAGACACTCACCCCCTGGGAAGGGGTTTCGCACGCCTTGCGGTGAATCGCGGTCTCGCCAACCACGGGGGCACTCATCAACCCCAACGCGATCAACATGGACGCTTGCCAGTTCTTCATGGTTGTTTCCCCTTGCAGGTGATTGCATTGTCATCACTGAGATGTGATGCAAGGGGTGTGCCGATTTTGTTGAAGCGGGGAGAGGGTGAGAATTCCCGGTTCTCCGGATACCTGACGACACGAAGAACCGGGAAACAAGGTGCAAGAACTCAATACCGAACCAGCTTGACCTCGATCACATTGGGCACGCTGGTCAATTTTTCCATCACCTCCCGGGGCACGTCCTGATCCACGTTGATGAAGGCGATCGCCCGTCCGCCGATCTCCTTGCGACCCAGATGGAAGTTGGCGATGTTGATCTGGGATTCGCCAAGAATGGTGCCGACCCGCCCGATCAGACCCGGCGCGTCGTTGTTGGCCACGAACAGCAAACTCCCCTCCGGGGTGGCCTCGATGGGGATGTTGTTCATGGCCACGATGCGCGGTTCCTTGCCGTAAAGCAGCGTGCCGGTGATGCACCGCTCCCGGTCCTCGGTGGTGATGGTGACCCCGAGGGCCGAGGTGAACCCCTTGTTGGAGTGACGACGCACCGCCTCGACCACCTCGATGCCACGCTCCTCGGCGATCAATGGGGCGTTGACCAGATTGACGCCGGAAAGCATCGGCTTGAGCAGACTGTTCAACACCATGTTGGTGATCGGCTTGCGACTCAAGGAGGCGACTTCCCCTTCGAAAAGCACCTCGATGCGCTTGATGCCCGATTCGTTGAGCTGACCAAGGGTGGTGCCGAGCTTGTCGGCAAGGTTCAGATAAGGACGCAGGGTGACGAGTTCACCCTCGGAGACCGCCGGAATGTTCAGCGCGTTCTGCACCGTGCCCTTGAGGAGATAATCGGCGATCTGCTCGGCGATTTGCACCGCCACCTTCACCTGGGCCTCGTGGGTCGAGGCGCCGAGATGGGGGGTGAAGACCACGTTGTCCAGCTCGAACAACGGATTGGAACGGGCCGGCTCCACCTCGAAAACATCCAGGCCGGCGGCGAACACTTTGCCGGATTTCAGGGCATCGTACAGGGCCGCTTCGTCGATGATGCCGCCGCGGGCACAGTTGACGATGATCACCCCCTTCTTCATCCGCTCGAAGGCGGCGGCATTCACGATGTGCCGCGTGGCCGGAATCAGCGGGGTGTGGACGGTCAATACGTCGATCTGAGGCCAGAATTCGTCCAACGTCGGGCAGAGGGAGACCCCCAGATCCTCGGCGCGCTGCTTGCTGATGAAAGGATCGAACGCCAGCACCCGCATTTTCAAGCCCAGAAACCGCTCCACGACCAACGAACCGATGTTGCCGGTGCCGATGATGCCGAGCACCTTGCCGCACAACTCCCGACCCATGAAACCGTTCTTCTCCCACTTGCCCAGACGGGTCGAGGCGGTGGCTGCCGGGATGTGACGCGCGGCGGCCAGAGCCAGGGCCACGGTCAATTCGGCGGTGGTGGCGGCGTTGCCGAACGGGGCGTTCATCACGATGACGCCACGCTTGGAGGCGGTCGGGATGTCCACGTTGTCCACGCCGATGCCGGCGCGTCCGATCACCTTGAGGTTGGTGGCCGCGTCGATGAGGTCGGCGGTGAGCTTGGTGGCCGAACGGATGGCGATGCCATCGTAGGCGGGAAGAATGGATTTCAGTTCCTCGGGACTCAGACCCGGTTTATAATCCACGTCCACGCCGCGTGCCTTGAGCGCGGCTTCGGCTTCGGAGGACATCTTGTCGGAAATGAGTACCTTGGGCATGTGGCGGTTCCTTGCGAGTGGCGAAAAAGTCCATTGAAAACCCATCCAAAACCAAACCCCTTCAGTCTAACATGGCGCCCGGAGCCTGACAAGCCGGCTCCCGGAGTCGCGCGGGTATTGATCGTGGCCGGCTCGGACCCGGTGGCCGGAGCCGGATTGCAGGGGGATCTGAAGGTGGTGACCGCCCTGGGCGGCTATGCCATGACCGCGGTCACCGCGATCACGGTTCAGGATACCCGCGCGGTGGGAGACGTGGTGCCGCTGGATCCGGAGCTGGTCGCCGCGCAGATGCGCGCCTGCCTGGCGGACGTCGGCGCCGATTGCGTCAAACTGGGCATGCTCGCCAACCGGGCCATCGTCCGCGCGGTGGTCGCGGTGCTGGCCGACCATCCCGATCTGCCGCTGGTGGCCGATCCGGTCCTGGCCGGCACGGGCGGGGGGATTCTGTTGGAAGCCGGAGGGCTGGAGCACTATCGAAAAGAACTGCTGCCGCGCGTTACCCTGTTGACCCCGAATCTGCCCGAGGCCTCAGCCCTGACCGGCCTGACGGTGGAGACTCCCGAGCAGATGCGGGAGGCGGCACGCGCGCTGCGGGATCTGGGCGCGGGCGCGGTGCTTCTCAAGGGGGGCCACCTGGCGGGCGGGATGGTGCGGGACTGGCTGGAGAGCGATACCGCCCGCCGCTGGTTCGAGGATACCCGTCTGCCCGGCACCGGCTTCCACGGCACCGGCTGTACCCTGGCCTCGGCGATCGCCACCGGTCTGGCCCAGGGCCTGGGGCTGGAGGAGGCGATCGAACGGGGGCGCGCCTGGTTGCGTGAGGCGATGGTCGGGAGTCTGGCGCTGGGAGGCGGGCAGCGTCTGTTGTGGCACGGCTGAGAGGGGCGGCGCGGCGTACCCTTTCCGGCCAACGTCGAGCCCCTTGAGTCCAGTCGTTGACACGGTTCCCTGAAAGAGGAAATAATCATTTCGATTATCGACACCAAGCTCTTCAGGTATCCAACCCGGCCATGCTGTTCCAGTCCATTGGCTTTCTGTTCGTCCTCCTGCCCCTGTTCCTGGTGAGTCTGCGTCTCGCGCCTCCCGGAACGGCGCGGGGTCTGGTGATCTTCTTCTTCTCCTATCTGTTCTACTCCGGCAACGAGCCGTTCTTTCTGGTCCTGTTGCTGCTCTCCTCCACCCTCGACTTTTTCACCGCCCTGCGTATCGACCGGGCCGTCACCCCCTGGGGAAGACGGGGCTGGCTGATCGTCACCCTGTGCCTGAATCTCGGATTGTTGGGTTTTTTCAAATACGGCAAGATGCTGTTGCCGAAATTGGCGCCCCTGGGCGATGCGCTGGGTCTGCCCATGCCGGATCCGGAGCTGTTCAGATCGCTCGTGCTGCCACCGGGCATCAGTTTCTACACCTTCCAGTCCATGGCCTATTCGATCGATGTCTACCGCGGCCATGTGCGACCCGAGCGGAATTATCTCAGTTTCATCAATTATCTGGCCTATCTGCCGCAGCTCATCGCCGGCCCCATCGAACGCTATGCCCATTTGAGCGCCCAGCTGCACGCCCTGGTGGAAGGCAAAACCCGTCCCAACTGGAGCGCCGGCCTGGATCGCATCGCCCTGGGGGTGATCCAGAAACTGCTCATCGCCGATCCTTGTGGACTGATCGTCAACGCCATCGCCGATCAAGGGCGTTTCGACAGTCTGGTCTCCAGCTGGACCTTTGCCTTTGGCTTCGGTCTGCAGATCTACTTCGATTTCGCCGCCTATACCCACATCGCCATCGGCCTGGGGTTGTTGATGGGGGTGGAACTCGCCGAGAACTTCCTGTCGCCCTACCAGGCGCCCAACATCCAGGAGTTCTGGCGACGTTGGCACCTCTCCCTGTCCACCTGGTTCAAGGATTATCTCTATTTCCCCCTGGGCGGCAGTCGCAAGGGGCGGATCCGTACCATGTTCAACCTGCTGGTCACCTTTCTGCTGTGCGGATTGTGGCATGGAGCCGGGTGGAACTTCATCGTTTGGGGCGGACTGCATGGCGCGTTGGTGGGCGGTTATACCCTGATGCGCGGCACGCGCCTCGTCATCCGCATGCCACGGGTGGTGGCGGTCGCCCTGACCCTGGTCGTGGTGCATGTCTGCTGGGTCTGGTTCCGGCTGCACGATCCGGAAAAGATCCTGGTCGTGCTCAAGGGGATGATCGGCGGGCATGGTCTGGACAACGGCGCGGTGTCGCCGATCGATGGCGGCTTTCTGGTGTTGGTCATGGCCGGAACCCTGCTTCTGCCCAATGCCGCCCAACGGTGGCCGGGCAGCGCCGGCTGGTGGGAATCCACCCTGCTGCTGGGCGTGGCCCTGGCTGCCCTGCTCAACATTCCCCAGATCGCCCAATTCATCTATTTCCAGTTCTGAGCCGCCATGGATGTGACCTCGATCAACCGGTTCGGCAAGCGGGATGGTCTGCATGAAAGGCTCCGGATCGTCGGCGCCCTGCTCCTGATCGGGGTGCTGGCCTGGTTGGAAATCACCCTCGGCGCACGGTTGGAGGGCGAAAACCGTCGCCCGCTCGAAACGAGCGCTTTCGAACGGATCCCCCTGGAGCAACTGCTCAAGGACTATTCGGGTCAAACGCCGGTGCCGCCCAAACCACCGGGCGTGGCACGGATCCTCTATCTCTCCAACTCCCACGCCACCACCGGCGGACGGGTCTCCGGCCATCTGCGGGGCATGCTCGAGGCCCTCGCGCCGGGTCGCTTCGAGGTACTCGATCTCTCCACGCCGGGCATCGTCGCCTCGAGCATCCTGCAACGCGCCATGCTGGCCATGGAGATGGAGGTCGATCTGGTGGTGCTTCAGGTCGCCTACATCAGTTTTTCCGACCGCTTCAAGCTGGCTTTGCAGGATTTCCACGCGGAACATTTCTTCCGTCCGGGCATCTTCGAACGTCTTCCCTGGGGGTTCTGGTGGCGGAACTACGATGTGGGCATGTTCGCCGATCACCTGGTGAACCGTTTCCTGCGTCTGACCCTCTACCGCAACGAACTGCGCGGTCTGTGGGAGACCCCGCTGCTCGAGCGGGTCGAGTCGCTGAGCGGCTCCCGACCCAGCCGCATCCTTCATGTGGACAAAAACCGGATGATGGCCATGCCCGCCGGCTTCGATCCGACGCTGTTCGACTGGTCGCTCTATGCCCTGGGTCGCGACGGTCACCTGGCCGACCTGCGCGATCTGATCGGGATTCTGAACAAGGCCCGGATGCCGGTCATCGGCGCCAATCTGCCCATCGATTTCGACAAACGCTACACCAGGGCCGAACGAAACGACGCCGATTTCGCCAGGTTCCGAGGCGAACTGGCCGCCATCTTCTCCTCCGCGTTGCGCTATACCGACTATCAGTCGTGCTTCCCGGTCGCCTTCACCACCTACGATCCGTTGCATCCGACCTGGACCGGCGCGCGTCTGCACGCGGCCCATCTGGCCTTGCTGATGGCCGAATCCGGGTGGTGGCGCGACGCTCCGCCGCCGGAGCGGATGCGCCGAACGATTTTCGCCCAGGAACCGGCCATTCCCGACGATTACCGTCAGGCGTTGCGGAAGGTGGATACCTCGGGAGGACGGGCCTATCGCCGCTATGATGTCACGGATCCCTCCGTGGCGTCGCATCTGTTGGGACAGTGGACCAGGGCGGGCTGGGACTCGCCCCGTGGCAAAACCCTGTTGGAGCAGACCCTGGCCCGGTTGGATTTCTGGATGCGGGAGCCGTCACCACCCGATCCAGACTGTCCCGCGAGTTTCCAGGGGGTGTGGCCGGAGATTCTGCATGACGAGTATCGCAAGCATGCCGAACGGTTGAACCATTTCCGCGCGCATCTGGAGAGCAGCGCATCGGCTGCTGGTGTCGATGCACGGGTGGTTTCTCAGGGTCGCATCGATTGGAGTATCCGCAGACCGTGAGGTCGGGCGATCTTTGGAGCTTTGACGGATGGTGCGGACAAGTATTGGTCAAGTTGTATAAACAATTTGCCATATTTTCTTTATTTTCATGTTAAGTGTCCATCGGAACCGGGATGAGCTGGCCTGGGTTTGCAGGGTCTTCCCCAGGAATGGCGGTCTGTGAGGCGGGGGCCCGTGCGCAAGAGGGGGGGCTGATTCTTGCAAAACAGGCATTGTTTTTCGATTGGATGAAGAAGGTCAAGATCGATCTTGCAAATTGAGTAGCAACAAGGCACACTGCTACGGTAGTCGTGGTCATTCGGGAAAGCTGTCAGGGGGGGTGGGATGGGGGCAAACCATCCAGACCACGCCAGACTTGACGCAAGCGTGGCATCGGCTGTTCAGGCGGAGAGCGTGGCATGATCCCAACGATGGCGCGGATCATCAGATCGAAGGTGTCGGAGCGCATTCAGGAGAGTTTCACCTTCTGGGTGGTCGTGTTGGGGCTGCTGTTGACCATCGGCACGCTTGTTTCCCTGTCTTCCGCGATCCACCATGCGCAACAACAGAGCATGGAGTTGGCCATTCAAACCGCCCGCGCCAACTTCGCCAAGGATCTGGCTTTTCGTCAGTGGGCCACCCGCCATGGCGGCGTCTACGTCCCCGAGGATGCACGCACCCCGGCCAATCCCTATCTCGCCCACATTCCGGAACGGGATGTCGTCACCCCCTCCGGGCGTCGGCTCACCCTGATGAATCCGGCCTACATGCTGCGTCAGCTGATGGGCGAATACGCCGATCTCTATGGCATCCAGGGGCGGCTCGTTTCCGACAGGCCGCTCAATCCGGATAACCGCCCCGATGCCTGGGAGGCCGAGGCGCTGCGCGCCTTCGAACAGGGGGAAGAGGAGGTCGTGGCGATTCTGGGCGAGGGGCTGGACGCCACGTTGCGCCTGATGCGACCGATGATCACCCAGGAGGGGTGCTTGAAGTGTCATGCCCAGCAAGGCTACCGGGAGGGGGATGTGCGCGGCGGCATCGGCGTGCGTCTGCCGCTGCGCCCCTATCGGGAACATGAGACGGATGCGGTTCGTCACATCTGGATCGATCACGTTTTCTTTCTCGGCGCCATGCTCGGATTGCTGCTGCTCTACTACCGGTCGGTGCGGCACCGGCTGGCCGACCAGCAACGGGCCAGCGAGGCGCTGCGCTTGAGCGAAACCAAATTTCGCGCCATGTTCGATCATGCGGGCATTGGCCTGGTGCGAGCCGATCCGCGCGAGTCGCGCATCCTGGAGGCCAACCGTGCCTTTGCCGACATGCTCGGGTATGACGACCCCGAAGAGTTGCGCGGCGTCGCCATCTCCACGCTCTCCCATCCCGATGACATGATGCTCAACCAGAATCTTATCGAGAAGCTGCGTGACCATCTGATCACGACCTATCAGTTGGAAAAACGGTATTACACCCGGGATGGCGGGGAGGTGTGGGGTCGGCTGAATGTCAGCCAGATTCCAGGACTGGGTGGCGAACCCGATTTCATGGTCGCGGCCATCGAGAACATCACCGCCCTCCGTCAGCTGCGCTCCCGGCTCGAGGAGAGCGAAGCCCGTTTTCGGGTCGTGGCCAACTCCGCGCCGGTGTTGATCTGGGTGTCGGGTCTGGACATGGGGTGCGACTGGTTCAACCAACGCTGGCTGGATTTCACCGGACGCACCCTGGAAGAGGAGTGCGGCGCTGGGTGGGCAAGGGGGGTTCATCCCGATGACCTGGAACGCTGCATGGAGATTTATACGGCCCATTTCCAGCGGCGCGAACCCTTCTCCATGCTCTACCGGCTGCGGCGTCACGACGGCGCCTGGCGTTGGCTGATGGACAATGGAGCGCCCCGCTACGATGAACGGGGGAGTTTCGCCGGCTTCATCGGCTCCTGCACCGACGTGACCGACCGGCTCACCATCGAAAAGGCGTTGCAGGAGCAGCAACAGGTCCTGGAAGGGGTCAAGAAACGCTATCAACGGCTTTTCGACAGCTCCCCGGATGCCTATCTGATCATGGAGCTGGATGGCGGGATCATTTCGGACTGCAACAGGGCCGCGGAACGGATGCTGCATGGCACCTGCGAGCAGATCCTCGGCAAGAGACCGGATCAGCTCTCCCCGGATCATCAACCGGACGGTCGCACCTCGCGAGAGGCCGCGGCCCAGGTGATCCGCGAGTGCCTGGAGCGGGGAGAACACCGTTTCGAATGGTTGCACCGCCGGCTGGATGGCGTGGATTTCTGGGCCGAGGTGACCGTCTCCCGGATCGACCTCGAGGACCGTCAGGCCCTGCTGGTGGCGTGGCGGGATATCAGCGAACGCAAACAGGCCGAGGAGCGGCTGCGCCAGAGCGAGAGGATGTTCCGCACGGTTCTGGATTTTACCTACGACTGGGAGTACTGGGTCGATCCCGCGCAGCGCATCGTCTTCATGTCGCCCTCCTGCGAGACCATGACCGGCTATTCCGCCGCCCGTTTCATGGCGGATCCGACGCTGTTGACCTCCATCATCCATCCCGAGGATGTGGCGCGGATGATCGCCCATCATGCGCGGATCGACAGCCCGGAGGAGGGCTACCTCGACTATCGGATCATCCATGCGGATGGATCGATCCGCTGGATCAGCCATGGCTGTCGTCCGGTGTCCGGAGCGGGCGGGGAGTTTCTCGGACGCCGGGCCAGCAATCGGGACATCACCGAACGCAAGCACATGGAGGAGGAGTTGCGTCACGCCAAGAACGCCGCCGAGGCCGCCAACCTGGCCAAAAGCGACTTTCTGGCCAACATGAGCCATGAAATCCGCACGCCGATGAACGCCATTCTCGGCATGGCGGATCTGCTGTGGGAGAGCGAGCTGCAACCCGGTCAACGCAAGTTCGTGCAGGTGTTCCGTTCCGCGGGCGAGAATTTACTGGGGATCATCAACGATGTCCTGGATCTGGCCAAGATCGAGGCCGGCCAGCTCACCCTGGAGAACATCCCCTTCGAGCTGGCCGAGGAGATGAACGTGGTGTGCGACATTCTGGCGCCACGGGTCAATGCCAAGGGGTTGCATCTGGTGCAACACATTCATCCGGAGGTTCCGGAGTGGCTATCCGGCGATCCCACCCGTTTGCGGCAGATCTTTCTCAATCTGTTGAGCAACGCGGTCAAGTTCACCGAACGGGGTTCCATCCGGCTCGAGGCGTTGCCCGTGCCTCCACCCGAGGGGAGCGGCCAGGACGATCGGGCCTGGATCGCCTTTCGGGTGATCGATACCGGCATTGGCATTCCCAGGGATCGGCTGGAGCATGTTTTCGACAACTTCGTGCAAGCGGACTCTTCCATCACCCGTCGTTTCGGGGGCACGGGTCTCGGATTGGCGATCGTCAAGCGATTGGTGGAGAAGATGGGCGGTGGAATTGCGGTGGAGAGTCGTGCCGGTCATGGCACGACCTTCACCTGCACCATCCCTTTCCAGGCCGGTGCGGTACGCATCGAGTCGTCGCTTCCGGAGTTGAGCGGGGTGCGCATTCTGGTGGTGGATGATCACGCAGACAACCGACTGGTATTCCGGGAGTATCTGGAGCCATTTCACGCCGAGGTGGACGAGGCCGTGGACGGCCTTGAGGGATTGCGCATGCTGGAGGCGGCCCAGGCCGATCAGCGGCCTTATCGGCTGGTGCTGTTGGATGTCAACATGCCCACCCTGAACGGTCCGCGCATGGCGGAGTGTTGGCGCGCCACGAACAACGGGGTGCTGCCGATCCTGATGCTCAATTCCGTCTATCACGAGCAGGTATTGCAACAGTGTCAGACTCTGGGGGTGAGCCACTATCTGCTCAAGCCGGTGCGTCGCGGGGATCTGATCCGCACCGTGCGTCAGGCGTTGGGGTTGGAAGAGATGCGGGAACGTTTGCTGCTGCCGTTGGAGGATCCGGTCCCGGATGGTCAAACCAGGCGACGTATCCTGTTGGTGGATGATTCCGAGGAGAACCGTATGTTGGTGGGGGCCTATCTGGCCGGATCGGCCATTGAGTTGCGCATGGCCGAGAATGGCATGCTTGCCCTGGAGGCGATGCGGAAGGAGCGATTCGATCTGGTCTTCATGGATGTGCGCATGCCGGTGATGGATGGCTATTCGGCGACCCGCGCCTGGCGAAGGATGGAGCGGGAGCAGGGTTGGGAACGGTTGCCGATCATCGCTTTGACCGCCCATGCCATGCAGGAGGATGTTGCCCAGTGTCTCGAGGCCGGCTGCGATGCCCATTTGGCCAAGCCGCTCAAGAAGAAGTTGTTGCTGGAGATGATCGGGCGTTTTGCGTCCAGACCGGGCGGGCATGTGGTGAGGTAGAGGGCATGTGGTGAGGTAGGGGGTATGTGGAGGGGGTAGGGGATAAGGGGGGGTAACCGTTGCGGGGGACCGGGGACCGAAGGTCCCCGGCGGAGGTTCGGAGGCAGAGCCTCCGAGGTTTGGCCTTTGACTTTTTTAATCTTTAATCTTTAATCTTTAATCTTTAATCTTTAATCTTTAATCTTTAATCTTGCTTTTAGCGCGCTCTACAAAAAAGCGTTTTTTTCGCGCCTTTTGCGAAAAAAACGCTGCGCGCAGCCTTGGAAGATGAGTCGTTTTGCGGTTTTGGCAAAACGACTCATCTTCGCCTTGCCTCGAACAGGCCGCCGGAGGCGGCTTGTTGTGCTGAAAGGCAATGCGCCCCCTCCTTATGCCCTTACGGGCAACGGAGGGGGCGCATGAGACGGCGCGCGCTTGCGCGGTTTTTCGCAAAAGGCGCGAAAAACCGCTTATCGTGAAAAGCGCGCGAAAATCAAAATCACAAACTGGCATGATGGGGGGAGAACCCCCTCACCCCCCAACCGTGGACCTCCCTTACGGGAGTTCCACGGTAAAGGAAGAGTCAAGACCTCAGGGCTTTGCCCCGAACCCCACCAGGGGCCATTGTCCCCTGGACCCCGTTGACTTGTCCCCTCCCGTGGCCATCATTGTCCCCGGAGTCCGTTGACTTGTCCCCTCCCGTGGCGATCATTGTCCCCTGGACCCCGATGACTTGTCCCCTCCCGTGGCC
>NZ_JBZVFG010000052.1:0-12435 GCF_058402785.1 Candidatus Magnetaquiglobus sp. | reverse complement strand
ATCATTGTCCCCGGAGTCCGATGACTTGTCCCCTCCCGTGGCCATCATTGTCCCCGGAGTCCGATGACTTGTCCCCTCCCGTGGCCATCATTGTCCCCCTGGAGTCCACCGTCCCCTCACCGATGCTGCTCCAACTGCTCGCGCGCCTTGCGCAGCAGGGCCATCTGGACGCGCAGGATGCGTCCGGCCTCCTTGGCTTCGTCACGAGAGCGGGCCAGCTCGTTGCGGTGCTTCTGGATCGCCTCGATGCGCGCCTCCTGGGTCTCCTCCTGACGCTCCTTGGCCTCGCGTACCGCCTCGCGCACCGCCTCGCGGCGATGCAGCAGACCGGCATGATAGGCGTCGGTGCGGGACTGGAACTGGGTGCGCAACGCCTCGACCTCGCTCTCCAGCCCGGCCACCTTGCGTGTCCAGTAGCGAGTGGGACGAACCAGCCGCTCCAGGGTGTCGAGCATGCCATCCTTGGCGGTCAGATTTGCCAGCATCGGATCGGTGGCGCTCTCCGAACAGCCCCACAACACCAGCAACGGGATCATCCACAAGGCGATCCGCCATCCGTCCGCCCAACCACGCAACCCGCCGCCGCGGCGTGGGGAAGGCTCCCCCGCGACAGCCGTTCTCACCTCCCGGTCGCGTGGATGGCATGTCGGGAAGGTGAGGTCAGCGGGCCGCATACTCGTTCAGCTTGTTGCGCAGCGTGCGGATGGAGATTCCCAGCAGTTCCGCCGCGCGCGTCCGGTTCCCCTTCACCTCGTCAAGGGTGCGGTGGATCAGAAACTCCTCCATCTGCCGCACCGTCGTGCCAACCGGCAGACGGATCTGATCGCTGTTCTCCAGCTCCGGCCTGGGGAGATCCGCGTGGGAGTAGGACTCCTCGTCCGCCTCGTCTTCATCGGCCAGATCATCGGGCTCCGGTGATGCGCCGGGAGACGCGGGGGGAACGTCGATCATCAGATCCCATGGCTCGATCTCCTCCCCCTCGGCCACCAGCAGCGCGCGATGGATCACGTTCTCCAACTCCCGCACGTTGCCCGGCCAGCCGTAACGGCCCAGGGTGGACAGCGCGGCGGAAGAGAAGGGGATGGCGTTGCGTCCCAACTCCTCGACGAAACGGACCCGGAAATGCTCGGCCAGCAGGGGGATATCCTTGGTTCGCTGGCGCAGGGTGGGCAGACGCACCGGGAAGACGTTCAACCGGTAATAGAGATCCTCGCGGAACCGGCCCGATTCGGCCCAGGCCTTGAGATCGCGGTTGGTGGAGGCGAGCACGCGCACATCCAATGGAATCGGCGAGCGACCGCCCACCGGATCGACCTCCCGTTCCTGGAGCACGCGCAGCAGTTTGGCCTGGAGGTTCAACGACATCTCGGAGATCTCGTCCAGAAAGATCGCGCCGCCGTTGGCCTGTTGGAACTTGCCCTTGCGATCGGCCAGGGCGCCGGTGAAGGCCCCCTTGGCATGTCCGAAGAGTTCGGACTCCAGGAGGTTTTCCGGCAGGGCCGCGCAGTTGATGGCGATGAAGGGGCCCTGGCTGCGATCCGAGACCTGATGGACGAAGCGGGCGATCAACTCCTTGCCGGTGCCGCTTTCGCCCTGAATGAGCACCGTGGCCATGGAACGGGCCACGCGCCGCACCTGTTGCAACAGACGGCGCATCCCGTTGTCGGCGGTGATGAAACGGCGTCCGCGACCGAGTTCCGGGTCGAAGTACTGGTCCGCGAAGGTGCGCACCAGGGTCGTGATCTTGTCGTCTTCCACCGGCAGGAGCAGATAATCGGCGGCGCCCGCTCCGATCACCTCGCGGGCCTCGCTCACGCTGCCCCGGATCGCCGTGGCCAGAATCGGCAGACCTCGGAACAGGAAGGTCAGTTCGCGAATCCGCTCCAGGGCATCCTCGCCCCCTTCCATGGCCACCACCACCAGACTGAACCGGGCGCGCGCCAGCTGCTCCTTGGCCTCGGCGACGCTCGATACACGGGTGGTATCCAGTCCGGCGGCGTTGAGTTGCGCGACGAAGCGGGTTCGTTCCGGATCCTGGCGACCGCCGATCAACAGCGCTTCACGACGTGGCGTGGGAGTGGTCATGTCTCATTCGAAAAAAGGGTCAGGGTCGTACATCCAGGGCCATGCCCAACTGGGAGGCGTTCTCCGCCGAGATCTTCGACCAGGGGGTGGAGGGCGCGAGCGCCGGCACCCCGGAGAACAGCTCCTTGGCCTCCTTGAACTTGCCTTGCCGTTGCAGGATATCACCCACGCGGATCCGCGCCAAGGCCTGGATCTCCTTGTTGCCCGCTTCGCTGGACACCCGCTTGAAGGCCGGCAGGGCCTTGTCATCCCCCTTCCACTTGTGAAGGATGCTGGCATACCAGTAGTAGTCCATCCCGTCACCCACCGGGCGTCCGAAAAGCAGATCCTCCATGTGCTGCACCGCCTGAGGAAAACGCTCCAGGCCGGCCTCGGCCTTGGCCAGGATCCGCCACCGTTCCACCCGATCGCCGGGGGTGAGCAGATTTTCCGGCAGGTTCTCGAGCAGCAGCATCACCCCTTCCCAATCCTGTTTGCGCGCCAGGCGTCCCGCCTCATCCAGCCGGACCCGCGCCGCATCGGGTGAAACACTCTCCTTGATCCCCTTGCCGGTCCCCTTGGCGTCGGTTCCCTGTTCCAGGAGGCTCTCCCGCGACAGGGCGGCTCCGAGTTTGGTCAAGGCCGCCGCCGAATCGTGGCGCAGACCGTCGAGGAGTTTCAGGGCATCCTCGTGGAGTCCCATGCGCATCAGCGCCTCGGCCAGGTGGATCTTGGCCGGGATGAAGGCCGGATCGTCACGCCAGTCCTCGCCGTGGATCTCGGCGAGAATCGCCGCGTACTCCGGACGACCGTTCTCCAACGCCTTGGCCATGCCATCGAGCAGATAGAGCCGTTTGATCTCCCTGGCGCGGGCCACCATGTTCTCGCGGGAGCTGATGGTCATGAGCTTGTTGAGGGTCTCGAGCACCTCCTTGTGACGTCCCGCCTCGCCGAGCATCTCGGCCTTGGTCAGGTAGGCCTCGGCGAGGGCCTCGGGCAGGGCGATCTCCTGGATCAGCGTATCCAGACGGGTGATGCGATCCTTGAAGTTCTGCTCCATCTTGGTCTGCAACGCCGGGATCCGCTCCCACACCTCGGGGGAGATCTTCGGATAGTCCTTTTTCAAGGCGGCCAGTTCGTCGAGGGTTTTTTTGACATCCCAATGACGGTTGGTCTCCACCAGCAGCTTGCGCACCCGCTCCTTGAAGGATTCGGACTGCTCCTTGGGGAGATTCAGGGCGTGCAGGATCTTGTCCAGCTCCTCGAGACTCTCCTGGATGTCACGATTTTTTTCAAGCTGCATCAGGAAGATCCGACCCCAAACCGTGGCGTCGGACTCCGGATGGTCTTTCTTGAGCCGCTCGAACAGACGGGTGGCATCCGCGGTCTGACCGAGCTGACGGTGGGACTCCGCGGCGCGCAACAGCGCCCAGGGTCCGATGGTGGCATGGGTGGGGTAGTGGCTCAACACCTGCGCGTAATACTTCACCGCGTCCGGATAGCGACGGTATTTGTAGTAGGTGTCCGCGGTCTCCATGAGCTGTTCCGGGTTGTTGGCCACGAAGGCCATCTGTTCCGGGGTCATGGCGTCGAGCATGCGGATTGCCTGGTCCTGATTTCCCGCCACCTTGGCCAGCTGCGCCAGCAGGAAATGGGCCTCCGCCGCGCCTGGTCCCATGTCGCGGGTGATGTCGATCACCTTTTTCAGATAGGCTTCGCCCTCTTTGAGGCTGCTGGCCTCGTCCGGGCTGATGCGCGACTGGATCAGACCGATCACGGTGTGGGCCCGTTCCAGCCAGGTGCGATGCTCATCCTTGGGCAGGTTGGGATCCCAGAGGATCGCCGAGGCCTCCTGGAAGTGACCGGAGCGGTTGAGCAGCGCCAACTGGGTCAGTCGCAGATCCGGATACTCGGCGGTGTTGGGATAGCGGGCGATCAGGGTGGTGAGTTCGGTCAAGAGCCACCCGGCTTTCCACGCCATCTTGCGCGCCAGGTCGAATTTGTAGAAATCGAGGAACTCCCGGTTCCTGGTCTTCGGGAACAGCTCGAACAGCCGGTCGATCCAGCCGCGCGCGCTCGGATATTGACGATCCCGTTCCGCCCCCTTGGCCCCTTCCAGATAGTGGGACTCGTCGATCTCCTTTTCGTTCAGACGGATCTTCTCGTCCGGTTGCGGCTCGTAGGGGGAGGTGGCCACGCGACGCAACGGAATGATTTTTTTGTCCGCCACCTGTTTGCGGCGTTGGGTGAGGATCTTTTCCGCCTCTTCCTGACGACCGATCCCATCCTTGGCGCGGATGGAGACGATGTAGAGTCCGGCTGCCGGATCGTTGAGGAAATTCACATGGCTGGTGGAGTCGTGCAGATTGATCTCCAGCTCCACCTTGCCCTTGAACTCGTAGGCATGGACCTTTTCCGCCAGACCGGCGGGAAAGACGTTGCGCCAGGTCGGGCTCAAGGTGGCGCCCTGCCATTCGAGTTTGGCCACATGGGCGCCGAGGTCGAGGTTGGTCTCCACCTGGCTGTTGCCGGTGTGGCTGATCAGAAGCAACGTGCCGTCGCGACCGGCCAGCACCCGCCCTTCGAGCAGTTGCGACGGTCCGGAGGCGGAAGGGGCCACCGGGGGATCGAATTCGAGCTGATAGAGCGAACCTTCGTTCGGATCGCGCTCGGTCACCGAGTCGCGGAAGTTGACGTTGGCGTCCTTGAGGACCAGGGTGAGCTGCAACCCCATCTCCTCGCCGCGCGGCACGTCGTTCATCCGGAACTCCTTGATCCAGCGGGAGCGGTCCAGTTTGAGTTCGTTGGCCGGCAGGGCGAGCACGCCGGGCACGATCACCCGCATGGTCACCGCGTCGAGCATGCGCACCGACGGACGCGTCGCGCCGGGCGGGATCATGAAGGAGAGGATCTCCCGTTTGCCTTGATCCTCGGTTTTGTACTTGAGGGTGGTGAAGAAGGCGCGCGCCTCGCCGGGCAGGCAGAGCAGCGCCAGGGCGCAGCACAACGCGAGCCATGCCGGCCATCGCAGGATCGTGGAGCGCCCGCAGGACGGTGCGCGGTCGGGAAACGTCGGGGTTCCACCCCCATGAGGTAAGTGTGTCCAAACGGAACGCAGGCTAGATCCGGCCACGTTGCTCACTCCTCCATCCGTTCCGCCATCTCGGCGCGATCCGATTTTTCCAGGCGTTCCAGTCCCTTTTTCTTGATCTTCTCCACCAGGGTGGTGCGGTTGAGATTGAGCAGCCGGGCCGCTTTGTTCTTGTTCCAGCCGGTGCTGTCGAGGGCGGAGAGGATAAGCTGATTTTCGAACGAGGCCACCGCCCCGTTGAAATCGAGCCCCTGGAGGATTTTCTGGCTCAGATCCTGGGTCGAGGCGGCGATCATGCGCGAGACCGCCTCGAGACCGCCATCGGTTTCGCCATCGCCGTCGGACTCGCCATCGCGATCGGCGTCGGCGTCGGTTTCCGGGAGCGGGGCGGGGGTGAGGATGGGACGTTCCTGGAACGGGAACTCCTTGTCCGCCTCGCGCGCCGGAGCTTCGGCGCATCCGTTCCGCCATCTCGGCGCGATCCGATTTTTCCAGGCGTTCCAGTCCCTTTTTCTTGATCTTCTCCACCAGGGTGGTGCGGTTGAGATTGAGCAGCCGGGCCGCTTTGTTCTTGTTCCAGCCGGTGCTGTCGAGGGCGGAGAGGATAAGCTGATTTTCGAACGAGGCCACCGCCCCGTTGAAATCGAGCCCCTGGAGGATTTTCTGGCTCAGATCCTGGGTCGAGGCGGCGATCATGCGCGAGACCGCCTCGAGACCGCCATCGGTTTCGCCATCGCCGTCGGACTCGCCATCGCGATCGGCGTCGGCGTCGGTTTCCGGGAGCGGGGCGGGGGTGAGGATGGGACGTTCCTGGAACGGGAACTCCTTGTCCGCCTCGCGCGCCGGAGCTTCGGCGCCCGCGGGGAGGAACGAACGGATCTTGGGCGGCAGATCATCGTATTGGACACTCCCATCCGAGAGGATGGTCAGCCGTTCGATGAGGTTTTCCAGTTCGCGCACGTTGCCTGGCCAGGGGTAGTGCTGAAAGATCTCCATGATCTCCCGTTCCACGTTGACGCGCGGGCGTTCATGGAGTTTGATGGAGCGCTCCAGGAAGTGGTTGACCAGCAGAGGGATGTCGCCATGGCGCTCGCGCAGGGCCGGGACGTGGATGGGCACCACGTTCAGACGGTAGAAGAGATCTTCGCGGAACCGTTTTTCCGCGACCTCCTTTTCGAGATCCTTGTGGGTGGCGGCGATCACCCGCACATCGACGCGCACCGGCTTGACGGCGCCGACCGGTTCGACGATCTTCTCTTGCAAGACGCGCAGCATCTTGACCTGGAGCTTGGGGCTCATGTCGCCGATTTCGTCCAGAAACAGGGTGCCGCCGTTGGCCAGCTCGAAGCGTCCGACGCGGGTGTTGGCCGCGCCGGTGAAGGCGCCGCGCACATGGCCGAAGAGTTCGGACTCCAGCAGGTCCTCGGGAATGGCCCCGCAGTTGACCGGTACCAGGGGTTGATCCTTGCGTGGCGACAGGTTATGCACCGCCCGTGCGATCAACTCCTTGCCCGTGCCGCTCTCGCCCTGGATCAGGATGGTCGAATTGGCCGAGGCGACCCGTTCGATCATCTTGAACAGTTTCAGCATACACGAGGATTTTCCGATGATTCCGTACATGGTATCGTCAACTCGATCTTTTGGGTTGCCGCGGGTCAGAGTCAGGCTTTCACAATGATCGCCAGGGATCCGCCGACCCCTGGGATCCCATGCATGGGGAGCGCGGAGAGTCATGCGTCAAAAATCCAACGAGAGAGTACGTTAATTTGGGCCCGATGCCAAGTCATCACAACCTTCAGCGCCAATTTTTCATTGCCATGAGTGGTCATATCCTTGACTCCGACAAAAATACCACGCTCCCTGGCCGATCCAGGAGGCGTGGCCCGCATGGCGATCCTTCGCCTGATCCGCGCCCGCACGACGTCGCCGGGTGGATTCGATGGGTGGCACGCCGGCTGGAGGCGGCGCAACTCTGCCATGCCAATGGAATGCAAGAACCATACCTGGAAGCCGAATATCTTGTCCTGCATGCCTTTTCCATTCCGCTCGATACCAGGCCCGTCAAACGTCCGTCACCGCCCGCCGATGCCGAGGCGCGGGTGCGGCGTTTGTTGGAGCTGCGCGTCCACCAGCGCCAACCCGCTCCCTATGTCACCGGCGAGGCCTTCTTCGCCGGACACCGCTTTCTCGTCGATGCGCGGGTGCTGATCCCCCGCTCGCGCATCGAAAACATCCTCGATGATCCGCGCGGCTTTTCGCCCTGGTTCCCCAAGGGAGCGCCACGCCGCATCCTCGACCTGTGTACCGGCAGTGGCTGTCTGGCCATCGCCCTGGCGCTGCTCCTGCCCCATGCCAAGGTGGATGGGGTCGATCTCTCCAGAGATGCCCTGGAGGTCGCCCGACTCAATCGGGAACGCTTCGGTCTGCACGACCGGGTGCGCCTGATCGCCTCGGATCTCTTCACCGCCCTGAAAGGGGATCGTTACGACCTGATCGTCACCAATCCCCCTTATGTGCCCCAGGCCGACTTCGACGCCCTGCCGCCCGAGTATCACCGCGAGCCGGCCATGGCCCTGGTCGCCGGAGAGGATGGGTTGGAGCTGATCGGACCGATCCTCGAACAGGCCCCGGATCATCTGAATCCGGGTGGTCTTTTGATCTGCGAGACCGGCGATGACGTGCAGGAGATCCTCATGCAACGCTGGCCGGATCTGCCGGTCGAATGGCTGCCGTTCCATTTCGGGGGGAGCGGGGTGTTCGCCATCACGCGGGAATCGCTCGCGACGTGGTGTCAGCAGCACTTCCCTTGAGCCGCATTCTTGGTTACAGTAATCCATCATGAAGCGCATCGACTCCATCCCTGCCCATTTGGCCCCTGATTTCGCCTATTGTCGCGACATCGCCGTGGCACGCGCCGAGGAGTCGCCCCTTGGGGGACGGTTTCTCACGCGGCGGCTCAAACCCTATTGGTATGTGATCTGCGCCTTCTTCTGGACCGCGCGGGATTTCACCCGGCTGCGCGGCAGCGACGACGACCTCAAGCTGCAACTGATCGACGACTGGGCTCGTCGTCTGGAACAGGCCCGCTCCGGACAGCCGGATCACCCCATCTTTCGCGCCATGGCCCATCTGTTCGCGGTGACCGGCATGCCGGAAGCGCCGATGCATGCGCTGTTGATCGCCTGCCGGATGGATGTGACCAATCGGCGTCACGGTACGCTCGAGGAGCTGGACGAGTATGGACGGTTCGCCTCGGCGCCGTTGGGTCATCTGTTGTTGCATCTCCATCAGGAGATGGAAGAGTCCGCCGACGTGCGGCTGATCGACAAGTTGCGCCACTCCGACGCCTTGTGGACCGCCTTGTCGTGGACCGGCTTCTGGCGGGACCTCGGTCACGACTCGCGCGGGGAGGGGCCGTTGTATCTGCCCGAGATGGAAATGGGTTCGTTTGGGGTCGCCGAGGAGATGGTGTTGCAGCGTCGCTTCACCCCCATGGTGGGGAGTTTGATGCTGCATCTGGTCGAGGAGACGCGGGCACGCTTTTTCGCCGGTTCGCCGTTGATCGAGGAGGTGGGTCGTCCGCTGCGCATGGAGTTGGCGTATGCCGTGGAGCGGGGGATGCTGCTGCTGGAGCGGATCGAGGAGCTGGGTGGCAATACCTTGCGCAACCGTCCGGCGCTGAGTCAGTGGGAGCAGATGGTCTGCTTGTGGCGGGCCATGGGGCGGGTGTCGAATTGAGAGGGTTGGAGGTGGTTCGGTGGCACTGGGCTCCGACTATTCTTCACCAGTGTCAGTTGACGCTAACACAACCTATTGAAGCAATCTGGTGCGCAATCATGTAATCAAAAGATTTAATATGAGTATCTTGATAAATTATTACAGAGCAGGAATCTTCTAATTATTGTCCGCTCGTGTCTGCTCTCTTGTGCTCCAGAATAGTCGGAGCCCAGTGCCTGATGGTTCAATGCATGGAGAATTGGTTCCTGGCCGACAAGGATCAATTGACTCATTTTTACGGACAAGGGTTTCAAGTGTCCGCCTTGCCAGTCACGAAACCGATGGAATCCACCAGAAAGGGCGATCTGCTCGAAGGACTGTCCAGGGCATCCCGGAACTCAACCAAGGGATCCTACAGCAAAGGCGGTCACTCCTTTCAGATACTTGAGCGTCTCGACCCCAACAAAGTTGCCGCCCAGGCTCCGTGGGCGTGCCGCTTGATCAAGTTTCTGGAAAGCAAAGCGGGCCCATCAGGCGGAAGATTTCAAAATGATTGCGCCGTTCCCGATTGGCGCCCCTCCCAGGGATAGGCCAGGGCGGAGAGTCGAAAGCCGATATCCCCATCCGAGCGGCCCGGATGGTAGCGATCCCGTGCCGCGCTCCGGATTCGTTCTTCGGACGAGTGCCACGATCCGCCCCGCAACACCCGCTCGCCACTCTCGGCGGCGTCGCAATACGGGTTGATCTCCGGGGAGCGCGCGTAGAAATCGGCGATAAACCAATCCCGCACCCACTCATGCACCTGCCCGTGCATGTCATGCAGGCCGAACCGGTTGGGCGGATGGGATCCCACCGGAACCGTGCCACCCCGCATCCCGGCGTAATTGGCCTCATCCGGGGTGATCCCGTCCCCGCCCGCGTAACGACTCTCCCCATCCGCCCGACAGGCTCGCTCCCATTCGGCCTCGGTGGGCAGACGCACCAGACGATGACATCGCCAGGATAACCACTCGGCAAAGGCCATGGCATCCTCATGGGAGACGTTGACCACCGGATGGTCATCGGTTTGCGAAAAACCGGGACGCTCCCAGTTGCTCCCGTCGCGCCGTTCGAAGCGGCCCGATTCCGGAACATACGGATTGGCCCAACCATCCCGATCCGCGCTGGTCTTGTAGCCCGAATCCCGCAGAAAGAACCGGAACTGCCCGCGCGTCACCGGAAAACGGGCCATCCAGAACCCGTCCACCCGCACCCGATGGCGCGGGGTGGCGCGCTTGTCCGAGGGTTGCAGGAGCCGATCCGGATGGGCATCTCCGGCCTCGGCCAGACCCATGTGAAATGCACCCGGTTCGATCCAGACGAACGCCATGGCAAACCTGCGGTAACGGGCGGTCCAGCTCTGCGGGGTGGTTGAATCTTTCAGCAAAACCAGACCCTCGCGATGTTTTTCGAGCCGTTCCAACACCCGCGCCAATGGCCAACGCTTGACGTGATTCTTGGCGAGCATGCCGGTCAGAAGTTCGCGCAACGGTTCCGGACACCCCTCGGGGATCACGACCGGCTCCGGAGAGCGCTGTCCCCGCGCCACCTCCAGCGATTCGCCGTTGTAGGCCGGCTGACCGAACAACATGAAATAGAGGGTCATGCCCAGGGAGTAGACATCCGAGACCAGATAACGCCGTTTTTTCCACACCTCCGGAGCCGTATAACGGGAGGTGCCGGAAAAACGTGGGGCATGCTCCCCGAACCAGGATTCGGCCAGCCCCCAGTCGGCCAGCAACCAGGTCAGTCTGCCATTGGCTTCGATACGGCCCAGGATGTTGTCCGGCTTGATGTCCCGATGCACGAGAGGGGGTTTCAGGGCATGGGCATGGATCATGGCCAGAACCGCGCGGTGCAGGATCGCCAGGGATTCGTCCATGGGGAGTCCACCACGGGCGCGCACAAAATGTTTCAGATCCCCACCGTCCAGATACGGGGTGGCCAGACAGGCGCTCCCGTCGGCTTCGATCCAGTAGTCACGCATGGGCAACACGAACGGACACTCCACCATGCGGCGCAGATTCTCCTCCTCCCAGCCGAGCACCCGCTTGCCCACCTCCGTGGTGGCATGCTTGATGGCGAATCGCTCCGAGCCTTCCAGGGAAGTTGCGAGATAAACGTCCGCGAAGGAACCGGCACCAATCCGCTCGAGCAGCCGATAACGCCCCATCCCGAGCGCCGGCAGGGAGGGCCCGACCGCGCGGGCCTGTAGCATCAATGCCATGGTTTTTCCGATCAACCCCGATCAAAGCAGAAAAACCGCCTCCTCGAAGAAGAGACGGTTTTTCTGGTTACTGTGACAACGTGCCGGTCAGGTCCGTCCGGACGAACCCGGTTCGACTCTTACCACTCGATGCGCTCCATGTTGTGGAACTCCAGCACCGAACCATCGTACAGGGTGATGGTCCCTGAGGCATCGCCATCGGTGAAGTCGATGCTGCCATCGCTGTGCACCGTGTATTCGGCATCGGTCTGCAAGGTCCAGTCCCCGGTGTGCTCGAGCGCGTGGGATGGACCACCGCCCGCATCCTCCAGATTGATGGTGTCGGTCCAGCCGCCACCCACGCCACCGTTGGCGGAATCCACGCCATCCTTGGAGCCGAACAGGAAGAGATCATTCCCCGAACCGCCATCCATGGCGTCGTTTCCGGTTCCGGCATGGAAGACATCGTTGCCATCGCCGCCGACCATTGTGTCGTTGCCGGCACCACCATCGAGGATGTCGTTCCCCTTGCCGCCGTCAAGCGTATCGTTGCCGTCGCCGCCGAGCAGTTTGTCATTGCCGTCCCCGCCGGAGAGCTTGTCATCGCCCTTGCCGCCGTCCATCTGGTCGTTCTTGCTCGTACCGGTCAATTCGTCAGCTTTGTTGCTGCCCGAGGTGGTCTTGTCATAGCTGACCTTGGCCTCGGTGTAGTCGTGGGTCCCCTTGATGTCGCTGTAGTCGGGCTGAGCAGGCTGGGCCTCTTGCTGACCACCACCCTTGCCCGGATTGTCGTCATCCACGCCGTCGGCATCGTTGCCGTGGCCCTTGTTGTCGTGATCGCCCTTGGCACCACCGCCCGCCGAACCGGCCTGGGCGCTGCCACCCTTGGAGCCGCCGCCCGCCGAACCGGCCTTGGCACCGCCGCCCTTGGAGCCGCCGCCTGCCGAACCGGCCTTGGAACCGCCGCCCTTGGAGCCGCCGCCTGCCGAACCGGTCTTGGAACCGCCACCCTTGGAGCCGCCACCCGCCGAACCGGCCTTGGAACCGTCCACCATGGAGCTGCCGTCGCCCTTGGATCCGCCACCTGCCGAACCGGCCTTGGAACCGCCGCCCTTGGATCCGCCACCTGCCGAACCGGCCTTGGCACCGCCGCCCTTGGATCCGCCGCCGCCCTTGGAGCCGCCATCCGCCGAACCGGCCTTGGCACCGCCACCCTTGGAGCCGCCACCCGCCGAACCGGCCTTGGCACCGCCGCCCTTGGAGCCGCCACCTGCCGAACCGGCCTTGGCACCGCCCACCATGGAGCTGCCGCCGCCCT
>NZ_JBZVFG010000051.1:0-27322 GCF_058402785.1 Candidatus Magnetaquiglobus sp. | reverse complement strand
CCTCATCGGGGGCAAGTTAAACTTCACCCTACCCACGTGAAACAGCGAGGAGCCTTGATAATCGTTGAATCTTCGCTATCAGGCTCAGGAATCCCTTGCAGAGCTTCAGACACACTAACCCAATCTTTTTTTGCATGCGTTGGTTCTGGGAATTGAAAATCCATTTTTGTAGGCAAATCTTCCCTAGTGCCAGCAATTATTATTCTTATTCTTGTTTGTGGCACGCCAAAATCTGCTGTATTGAAAGTTTTATATCTAACTCTATATCCGGCACTCGAAAAATCATTTACAATTTTTTTAATAACATTACCATTATCTAAACTCAATATGCCTCTTACATTTTCAGCAAGAAAGTATAATGGTTTTTTATTGTTTACTATTTTGAGAAACTGCATATATAGTTTATTCCTCTCATCCTCAACATCTCTTAGCATGTTTGCCATTGAAAAACCTTGACATGGAAAACCACCGACAATAACTTCACTGTGCGGAATATTTTCAATTCCTATATTGGAAATATCAGCACAGATTATATGACCTCCGATATTTTTTTTATATGTTGCACAGCTATCTGCATCTATATCATTTGCCCATAAAATTTGGTGGCCTGCTTGAATCAATCCAAGGTCTAGGCCTCCTGCACCTGAAAACAGAGAAACGATTTTCATGGATTTTCTTCCTTATCTAAACAGAGAACTCTTCTCTGTGCTTTTTTGCTTGGCTCATTTTGATGTTTGCTATATTTCAATTTTGGCGTATCTGTGTGCAGCGTCAAGTCAATATTTAGAGAAGCCTTAGAATGATTCTTACTATTATGCATGACAGACCACATCCGCTTGAATCTGCCGGTTGAGACGGATGATGCTCCCTCTGATTCGCTCTCCGTTTTCGGCCATGGCCACATCCAGTTCATAAGTCTTCTGGAGGTTCAACCAGAACGCTGCCTCTACCCCTAACCACTGTTCCAGCCGAATGGCGGTATCCGCCGTCATGGCACGTTTACCAGCAATGAGCTGGTATATCCGGTTGGAGGGGACGTGGATGGCCCTTGCAAGGTCAGCAGCACTCATTCCAAGCTCTTCCAACTCGTCAGCCAGTACCGTACCTGGATGGATTGGGTATATCGGCCTTCTCTCGGTCGTGTCCATGGTGTCTCGCTCAATGGTAATCGGCAATTTCAATGTTGTATGGCTTCGGGGCACCATCCGGCCACTCAAAACACACACGCCACTGCTGGTTGATACGGATGCTGAACTGTCCCTTTCGGTCTCCTTCAAGGGCTTCAAAGCGATTGCTTGGCAACAGCATCAGTCCCTGACGTGAAACGGCACTGTCCAGGATGACCAACCGCTTCTTGATTTGTTCCTCGAACGCCTGGAACTCTCGAACACGTTCACCAGATGCAAACCGTTCCGTCCTCTTGTCCCGATATTTTGCTGGTTCAGTCATTGGACAGCCTACGCCCCCTTCTGTCCCTGGTGGTCATCCATCATTCGTTGGTAGAGTAGCCTATAGAGACGTACTACGTCAAACGTATTGAAAAAAATCCAGGAACACCTGCATGGATACGGTGGAGGCAAGAACCGCCGCCATTCAAGGGATGAGGAACTTGTCCCCGTAGCTCAGCCGGATAGAGCAACGGTGGGGAAGGGTTTACGGGCAGTGGATCGCGCCAGATGGTGTTAGAAATCCGGGGGGGTGGGATGGGGTGGGGTGGGACTGGGCGGGATGGGGTGGGACTGGGCGGGGTTGATGGGGAAGGAGAAAGGCGGGGTGGAGGGCGGCGGGGCGGGAGGAGAGGCGCGACAGATGGTTTTAGAAATTTGGCGGACGGGACGGAAACAGCGTGGCGCGGATGAAAATTGAATGTCTGATTTAACAATGAGTTGCAAATGATGGTTGCGAGGATGGCACCGCGAACTTTTACCAAAAGGTAAAAGTTCGCCATACAGGTAAAAGTTTCAAAATATTCATATGTTTCAGTATTTTATGCGTTGAATGCAAGCCAAAACATACCACAAACCAAGCCGTTTTGCGTGCCTTATGATATCTAATATTGTATGATTTAAAGTTTAATTGTCCGCCCGGATAGCCGGGCGGAGGTGGGTGTTTATGGCGCCGGAATGGAGGTCAAATAGGCCGTTGCTGCATCGAAATCGCCCTGCTTGAGGTGGCCGACGCGGCGCATGTCGAAGCGTTTGTGAAGGCCGCTCCAGATCATTTGACGCGACATGCCGGAGCGTGCCGACGTGGTGGCCACCAGACTTGACAATATGATCTGTTGATCCTGGTTGATCGGACGATGAAGGTTCCAGGCGAACCAGGATCCGACAGTCAGGGTGGTCACGAGCGCGGCCACGGGAAGCCATCTGTATCTTGGTTTGGGGGAGGTAGTGATCCGGAAGAACTGGGAGGGGTGATGCTGGTACGACATGGCGCGACTCCTTTTCGGTCGAAGCGTTGATGGTTATAACGCATCGACAAAAAATTACCAACACCTTATCTTTCTGTTTGATTTCTATTGAATTATTTGACTACTCAACTTTGAATTCAAACAGTCTGGCGATTGAGATCGGCAGGACACACACCCCGGCTTGCATCGCCTCCACCATCGCCTTGCGCTCCTCTGGAGTGCTCATCTCGCACGCCAGCCGATACATAGCCACCTTCTGATAAGGTGTGCGATCCTCCCTTTCCCTGCGCAGCACGGTTTCAATCACAAGTGCCACCCCGAGCACATCCTCGGCGCTCACGTCGGAGTTCCCTTCGAGTCCGCGATTCTGAGAACGTCTGCCGGTCAAGATGTAGCCAACATCAGCTCCAGCATCGGCAATAGCCATCAGATATCCAGCGTCAGGCAATCTCTCACCAGACTCGTATCTGATTTGTGAGCCAATCTTTGCTCCACCTATAGCGGCAAAATCAGTCTGATTCAGACCGAGCCGTTTGCGCTCCTCGCGCAACCTTTCAGAAAATATTTCCATTCGGCAACATTTTTCTTTGACCTATCTTCCCGTTCGGGAATATTCTGTCCCCAATGCAGCGTAACCAGTAACCAGACTTTACCACACCCACCCCACATCTCAATGTCCATTTTCGGGAGATGGTGGGACAGCGGAGGCGGACATGGGAAAGAAGCAGTCGGAACCCACAAAGACCGAACAGAACGCCAGTGCGGCGATGTCTATTTCCTCGCCTCGCGTGGACACCATCAAAGAGCGCCCCATCCTTTTTTCGCGTGAGATGGTCCGGGCGATCCTGGATGGCAGGAAGACGCAGACGCGGCGGGTGGTCAAGGATGGGAGAATCGGCCCATCGTCCGTACTGTTCATTGATGGCGGATCCTATCTCGGCAAAACCACGGCACTTGATCTGACGAAAGCAAGACCCGACGGAAAACCGTTGTCTGTCACGCATGTACAGCCGCTCTTTTGTTGCCCCTACGGAAAACCCGGTGACCGGCTGTGGGTACGTGAGGCTTGGAGGCGCTTCAATAGAGCAGATGAATGCGATCACCTGGACGATTGCGGGTGTCCGCCGACAGGCACCTCCCTCTACAAAGCCGATTTCCCTGACCCGGACGAAAGCAAATGGCTCCCATCCATCCATATGCCACGCTCGGTGTCGCGCATCCTGCTCGAAATCACAAACATCAGAATCGAAAGACTGAAAGATATCTCCGAACGCGACGCCACCGCGGATGGAGCTGATTGGTTAGATCCCTGGTTCAATACGCGGCGCGAGGCTTTCCTGGATCTGTGGAACAGGATCAACGCCAAGCGCGGAAACTGGTGGGATGAAAATCCATGGGTCTGGGTGATCGATTTCCGGGTTGTGAATGCTTAAAGGAGAGCGACTGACGGACCGCTTTTCGTCGGACCCTCTCACAGATGAGAGTCAAGCTCATGGCGGGCATGGAGGCCCAGGGAAGTCGGCGCCAGCACCGAGAAATCCAAGCTGAAACAGCAGTTGGGGAGCACATCATGATCGAACACCTCAACCACCCGACCTATCATTTCGACATGCTCTTCTGTCCGGTGACCGTCGCGCATTTGTTCCCCATGGCGTGTCAACGCCGGCACAAGAGCCACCCCCAGCAGTGCCGGGAAAAACAGTGCGCCCCTGTGGTCACTCCAGAACCGGAAACGCCCGTGACCGTGCAGCCCATCCCGTCCATCACCGATCCGATGAGAGCATGCTCCCAATGCCAGAAAACGCATTGCCGGATTATCAAAGGGCTGTGTGCGGCATGCTACGAACGGGCGAGGCTAAGCGCCAAACGGAATCAGAACAACACCCAATCCCAGGAGATACCCGTGACCATGACAGACGCTCCAGCCGACACGCCGCTGCTTAGAGTGTGTCCAAGCTGCCAGGAAGAAGCCCGCTACCTCACCAAGGGAATCTGTCCTAAGTGCTACGCCAAAGCGAATTACGCCGAAAAAAAGAGAGCAAAAAACCAATCCGCGCAAGCTGCGGTCGCGTCTGCTCCCATGGAGATTCAGGAGGTGGCCGCGTCGGACCCGCCCCAGGAGATCCGGGGGGGGGTGATCGCCGAGACCCTGGAATCCCGCGTCGCGACCGACCCACTCCAGATCATGAACGGGACCTCTTGGTCCATGCCCGTCCCGTCGTTTCTGGCCGGCTCCTCGGAAGAGATTTTGAAGGTGCTGGAAGCGGCCCGGGTGCAGGCCGCGCAAGAGATGGTTCCCCTGGAGTCCTTCATCCTTCGCGCTGTGCAGGAAAAGGTTTTCTCGAATTACATGTTGGCCATGAAGGCGTCTTGAAACTCATACCTCTGTGTCCGTTTGACCGCCTGACGAGCCGCGAGACGGCGAAACCTCTTTGTTTGTTGGGAGGTCGCGGAATCCATACCGCTCATGGATGTAGCCAAGGATGGCGAGGGCAAGCCGGTAACTCCCGAAAAAGCCCGGCAATCACCGACCGCTTCAATCAGCCCGTTCTCCGGCTGGCGTGCGTCTCCCTCGGCGGGGCGGTGATCGACTGGTCCACGAGACGGACCATTTTTAACTCATTTTGGAATAACAATAAAAGCGAGTTGGCGTGAACGGAAAACAGCTCAGTCTTTTTACTCCCGGCCTGTCCGTGGAGTACGCGGTGAAGGAGGCGATGCAGCTCGCCGCCAAGAAGAGCGGTTTGTCCCGTGCCCAGATCGTGGACGAGATGGAAAGGTTGGCGGGAAGAAGCGGCGTAAAGCTCAATAGCGGCAGCGCCGCGCGACTCACGGAGGATATGTTAGACAAATGGCTCAATCCACAAGAACAGGATCGCATGATCCCGCTCAAGGCCCTGGTGATCTTTTGCCGGGTGACGGGCAATCTGGACCCGTACCGGGTGATGCTGGCGCCGCTGGAGGCCGAGGTCATCACCGGCGAGGACGTACTGCTGCTGCAAATGGCCAAGGCCCAGCAGCGCATCAAGACGGAGCGTCGGCGACTGCGAAGGCTGGAAATGCAGATCGACGGGTGAGAGACGGACGCAGGATTCGGGCTTGGATGCTGCTGAAAGGGATCACGGGTCGTGCGATCGCCGAGGCTACCGGGATTGCCGCACCGCATGTCAGCGCTACCATCCACGGCAGGGAAAATTATCTCATGGTGCTGCAACATCTGTTGATGTGTGGGTGCCCTAAGGAATTTCTGGCTATTCCGGAGCGATTGATGAAGCGGATGGCTGATCAGCCCAAGTCGGCCTGACATGAACACTTACACCGCCTCATGAAGGAGAAAATCAGTGTACGCGCATTATTTATTCAAACCTGGTGTTGAGTTACGCACAAACGTCGAACGAGCTTTGATGAATCGAGGGTCATCACTGCGCGCGTGGAGCGAAAAATGGGGTTGTTTGAGTCTTGATGCAGAGCGGTCGCTGCTAGGGGAGGATGCGCCCTTGTGTGCTGAAATCGTGGATCACTTGATTGACGAACTGTTCGAGGATCTGCTCGGAATGAAATGGGCGAACGAGCAGGAAGTTACCAATACGCGGACCATCATCAATCACCGTTATGTCATCAATCTTTGAATGAACGCTTACACCGCCAAAGAGCTTGCGTACTTGGCCGGTAATCTTGCGATAACCAAGATGCCGACCAGTATAAAAGGCGTAATCGATCTCGCCGACCGCGAATCCTGGCCACGCCGTGCGCGGCAGGGTCGCGGCGGCGGGTGGGAGTATCTGCCGCCCGAGCCGTGGCGGACGATGTTGGCGGTGCATGAGTACAAGCAGGCTGCCCCCTCCTCCACGTCGATGGACGCGGAGAAGATCGAGGCAGCGGCGCGGCAGACCGAGGCAGGCACGGAGAAAAAGGCCGCGCTGCGGCGGGATGCCAAGTTGCACATCCTCGGCGCGTGGGAGCGGTTTCGTGCCGAGGGGAATCTGCCGGTGGTGCGCGGCATGGAGCTGTTCTGCGTGCTCTACGGGGCGATGGTGCCGGTCGGCAAGGATGGTTATTCCGGGGCTGGTGATTTCGATGGCCAGCGGCATGTGCTGGCCATCCCGGCGTGGGTGCGCGGCATGTGTCCGACGCTTTGTGTCGCGACGCTGGCCAATTGGCGCAAGGCGCGGGATCAGGAGGGGGATGGCGCGTTGGCGGCGCTGGCCGGGGCGTATGGCAACCGGCGGGATCAGGGGTTGATCGACCAGTGCGAGCTGATCAGGAACAAGGTGATCGGCATGGTGCTCAAAACGCCGCATTGGAGCGGCCAGCAGCTGCGCAACGCGCTGTTGGCGGAGATCGGCGAGCAGGTGGAGGTGATCGAGAACGGATCATTAGTGCGCCGACCGGTCCCGAGCGTGCGCAACCTGCAACGGTGGGTGGCGCAATGGAAAGAGCGCAACAAGTCGGTCTACATCCGGGAGACCAATCCGGACAAGTGGCGCTCCGGGTTTGCCTTGTCCCTCGGGGATGAGGATGAGCATGTGGAGCGGCTGCTCCAGGAGTGGCAGATCGACGCCTCACCTGCGGATCTGCTGCTCACCGACGGGCGGTATCAGCTTTATGTTTTGGTGGACCTCTACAGCCGTCGGATGCTTTGTCATGTGACCAAAACCGCCAAAACCGGTGCCACGCTGGTTCTGATCCGGCGCGCACTCACGCTTTGGGGTGTGCCGGAGGTGATCCGGACGGACGAAGGATCGGATTTCACCAGCGAGGAGTTCGAGCGGGCTATGTCGTATCTGGGCATCACGCACGACGTGCGCGGCCCGTATCGGCCCGAGCAGAAAGGGACGATCGAGGCGCACGTCAAGGTGGTGCAGCATCAGTTTATCAGTCTGCTGCCCGGCTATGTCGGCCATTCGGTGGCGGATCGGCAAAAAATCCGGGAGCGCAAGGCGTTCGCGGATCGTCTTGGTGAGTCCGACAGCGAGGTGTACGCGGTGGAGTTGACCCGCGACGCGTTGCAGGCGCGGCTGGATGACTGGCTGGCCCAGGTGCGCGATCACCAACCGCTGAAAGATGTCTTCAAGGATTCGCAGCGGCGTGGCAAATCGCCGTTTCAGATCTTCACGGGATACACCGGCACGCTCCGGCGTATCGATGACGAGCGCAAGCTGGATCTGCTGTTGGCGCCGGTGCCCTCCTCCGGAGGCCGGGCCGCCGGGATCCGCACGGTCACCAGCAAGGGGATCCGGGTTGAGGACGCCTGGTTCTGGGATAGTGCCCTGTCCGATCCGCGTTACACCCGCCAGGAGGTGATGGTGCGGATGGATCCGGACGACATGGGGCGGATCTGGGTGTTCGATGTCGAGCATGAGCGGTTCATTTGTCAGGCGGCGAATCAGGATCGGGCTGGCTTGGATCGGGCCGAGATGGCCACCAAAGCCAAGGCCGAGCAGGCCAGGAAGCTCGCCGAGGCCCGCAAGCAATTGAGATCCGCCAAGCGCAGCGTCCAGCCCCACGAGATCGCCGATGCGATCATCGCCAAGGGGCGCGCGGACAACGGCAATCTGGTTGCCTTCCAGGCACCGGCGGAGACGCACGAAACGCCGGCCCTGCAAGCGGCTGGCGAGGCGTTGCGGGCCATGGAGCCGGTGCAACCCAAGGTGATGAGCGAGCCGGAGCGGCAGGCGTATCAGGCCAAGGTGATCAAGTTGAACGCTCCCAAGCCGCCACCGCCAGAGGATCCGGCGAAGGCGCGGTATGGACGCGCCAAAGAAATCGAGGCCCGGTTGGCTGCGGGAGTTGAGATCGATCGCGAGGAGCGTGAATGGTTCGAGCTGTATCGGACGAGCGCCGAATACCGGACCAAAGAGCGATTCGCCAACTATAACAAGCGCACGATGCATGGGTAAGGGGAGAAGAGATGGAGAACAACCGGATCGCAAAAGTGGCCACGCTGAAAAACGTGGTCGCGGTCACCGAGGCCATGGAGCATGCCATGGCGCGTGCGAAACACTTGCCTGGCTTGGTGGTCATGCACGGGTTTTCGGGGCACGGAAAGAGCTTTTCGGCCATTTTTGTGGCTGGTGAGTACAAGGCTTATTTTGTCGAGGCGCGCTCTTATTGGACTCGCAAAGCGATGTTGTTGGCCATTCTCAAGGAGATGGGCATCGAGCCGGAGCGGACTCTGGATGAGATGATGGGGCAGATCATCGAGCAGTTGGTCACCTCGCGGAGACCGCTGATCATCGACGAGACCGATCATTTGGTTGATCGCGGCATTATTGGGTTGGTGAAGGACATTCATGACGGATCTCCGGGCTGCACCATCCTGTTGATCGGCGAGGAGGGGTTGCCTGGGAAGCTGGCCAAGTTCGAGCGCGTGCATGGGCGTGTGCTGGATTGGGTGGCCGCCCAGCCTGCGGATATGGACGATGCGGAGCTGCTCCGGGCGTTCTACTGCGGACGGGTGCGGGTGACGGATGATCTTTTGACCCGCATCCATCATGTGTGCAAGGGATCCACGCGGCGCATCTGTGTCAATCTGGAGCGTGTCCAGGAAGTGGCGATTTCGGAGGGGCGGCGCGAGATGGACCTTGATGCGTGGGGTGAGCGCGCGTTCTACACGGGCGAGACCCCTCTGCGTCGGCAAGGAGCGCGGTGATGAAAAGCGTGCATACCCGGATCGAAGCCGCGCGAAAGCTCCAGGGAAGCGATCAGGTTTGGGCGCTGATCCGGATCCTGCGTCGGTTTACCTTCAAGGATCTGGCGGGTGAATCCAGCGTGCATAAGGACACGATTCGCAGCTATCTGGCGGCGCTGATCGGTTCTGGCCATCTGGAGATTGATGGAGATGGGTATTGGTTGATGCGGGATGTGGGTGTTGATCGCCCGCGGGTACGCAAGGATGGATCGGAGGTGCCGCAGACTGGCCGGGATCGCGCCTGGATGGGCATGAAGATGATGCCGGTATTCACCGTGCGCGATCTGGTCGCGACCTGCGGTGTTGCCGAGTCGGATGCCAAGGACTACGCCCTTGGTCTGCACCATGCCGGAATTCTGGTGGTGGTCGAAGCGGCAAGGCCAGGCGTGGCGACCAAATTCAGCCTGCCGAGGCATGCCAATACTGGCTGGAAAGCCCCCTCCCTGCGGCGTGACGGATCTGTGCTGGACCGGAATACGGGCAAGGTGCATCCGCGCCAGGATCGGCGGCCATGAGCAACCTGGATACGGCACGAAGGAGCTGGGGCGAGGGACTTCCGGCCTGGGTCGAGACCCTGGCGCGGGCGTGCGACGAGAGCAGCCAGAACCGGGCGGCCAAGGAGATCGGATACGCCACGGCGGTTGTCAATCAAGTGCTGCTGGCGAAATACAAGGGCAGTTACAGCAAGGTTGAAGCCTGTGTGAAAGCGGTGTTCATGGGGGAAGAAGTGGATTGTCCGGCGATGGGGGTGATCCCGGTGCTGCAGTGCGACGAATGGCGCAAGAAGCCGTTTGCCGCGACCAATCCGGTGCGGGTGCGGATGTGGCAGGCGTGCCGTGGGTGTGGCAAGGGAGGAGCGAGATGACAAATGTCTATGAGGTGACCATTGACTCGGGAATGCCCGACCTGATCAATCGAGTCGATGTTTTTTTCTCGCTTCCAGAAGCGATTGAGTTTGTTGGGCATTTTTCCTCCCATAATATGGTGGACGAAATCACTATTCAGCGTCGTCCAGCACTACAGATGGAGATGGTGAGGCGTTTTGGTGAATGGGCACAGGAGGGACCGAATGAACAGATGGTTACGCAGGTTTATTGATTGGTTCCGGAGCGAGATGGAGCATGCCAGATCGCTGCGGGCGATGCGGGGGATCGGGATTGGTGATCCGCGGAGACGGACCTATTGGGGCAAGAAAGGAGGGTGAGATGGCGCGTGAGAAGCCTGTTATTACGTACATCCGGGATCTGAGCCACGCCGACCAAGCGCTGGCCGAGATGGCGGAGATCAAGCGCTCGATCGAGCTGATCGAGGCCAAGATGAATGCCGACATCGATCAGATCAAGGCCGAAGCTGAGTCCTTGACCGTACCGTTGCGCGGTCGTCTGGAGGCTTTTGCCAGCGGCTTGGCCAACTATGCCCAGCATAACAAAGCCTCGCTCTTCGATGCCAAGAAAACGGTAGAGCTGATGTTCGGGTGGATGGGATTCCGTCGCTCCATGGAGCTGTCCCCGGCCCCGAAATCCACCTGGGCGATGGTGCTTGGAAAGCTCAAGGAGCTGTCTTTCTACGAGGCGATCCGAGTCAAGGAGGAGTGCAACAAGGAGGTGCTGCGCGAATGGCCGGATGAGCGCCTGGCTGCAGTCGGCGCGAGGCGCGTGGAGAAGGATGTGTTCTGGTATGAACTGAAGAAAGAAGAGCTGAAGAAGGAGGGATGAGATGAGCGGTTCCGGGTTGAAATTGGTGGAAGCGGGCGAGCTGGTGCCGGCGGATGATTTTGGGGGTATTTCGGGTCAGGATCTGCGGCGCATGGTCGAGCGCATCGAGCGGCTGGAGGATGAGAAACTCGACATTGCCGCTGACATCCGGGCCATCTACGAAGAGGCCAAAAAGTATGGGTTCGATACCAAGACACTGCGCAAGATCATTCGGCTGCGCGCCATGGAGCCGCATCAGGTCGAGGAGGAGGAGAACATGATTGAGCTGTACATGCGTGCTTTGGGCATGAAGCTGTGAATCAAGCGAAACCGACCTTCGGGTCGGTCGTCAGGGCGTGGTGGCCCTGGCCTGATGAGCAGCCGAATATCCAGATTGATGAGGATTTGCCATGTATGTGACCGAGAAAGATGCCTTCGGGAAATGGTGTTGCCAAGCCCGGCATGAGGCGGTGCGGCAGGCGGATCGGAACGTGATGGTCCCGTGCATCGGCTCGGCCTGCATGGCGTGGCGGTGGAAGTACGCCTTCTCCAAAACCAGTACAAAATTGCTCGGGACATGTGGGTTGGCGTCTGATCCGGAAATTGAGACGCACATGAGCGAAATCTGCGGAACGCTGTGCACGATTGAAGAAAAATTGTGCAAAAAATGACCACCAAAACCATCCTTATCCCGCTTGATGAGCCGATCTGCTGGCACTGCCACTACTGGTGCCGGATCGTAAAAACAGGTGGTGGGTGGTGCAAAGTCGGAATGGCCAATCTTGTGGCCTGGGATTGGACGTGCGCGCGGTTTGAGCGCCGCCGGAGCGCCACGAAAACGGGAGGGTGAGATGCTGAGCCGCGAGATGACCGCCAAGATCAAGATCGCCACGAAGGAGCTGAAAATCGATGACGGGCAGTATCGGCAGATGCTGCAAGACCGCTATGGCGTGGATAGCTGCACCAAAATGACGCCCGCGAATGCGTGGGATCTGCTGGCCCACTTCAAAAAACTGGGCTGGACGCCTCGCCCGCCCAAGGAGGCGGAGCAGCCGGCCCCGCCGGCGGGCAGACGGCCACAGCCCAGAGAGGGGAACGAGGCCATGGTGGCCAAGATCGCCGCGATGCTGAAAAACGCCGGGCGTCTCGGTCAGGGGGCGGCGCGGCTGGCGTATGCGGATGGCATTGCCCGGCACATGTTTTTTGAAGGCGATCTGGATGTGCAGGTCTGGGTCGAGTGGCTGGAGCGCTGGCAGCTCGTCAAGGTGATTCAGGCGCTGGAGTTCGACGCCAAACGGGTGCTGAAGAGGGTGGGCGATGCGTGATGCGCTGCACGAGGTCTGTCAGGAGGAGCTGCCGGAGACCCTGCGGGAAATCCGGGAGGTGATCGGCTGGCCGGCTACCATGCAGCTCGTGCGCGAGCGCGGGGGGTTGCCGGTGATGGTGCCCAAGAAGATGTGCGAGGATCATCCACTTGCCCAACTGCTGGGCATCGAGGCCGCCGGACGGTTGAGCGCGATCTACGGCGGCGAGGTGATCAAGATCCCGCGGGCCATTTCGGCGCTGCGTTGCAACCGGGATCGGGAGATCCTGCGGCGCTACGACGCTGGCGAGCGGCTCGCGGCCCTGGCGCGTGAATATCATCTGGATCTCCGGACCATTGAAAGGATCATCCCGCGCGCTGGCCTCAAAGAGGCGGAGCGGCGGGAGCGTCCTCCGGAGCGGCAGATATCGATGGATCGGTTTTTTGGGGATGGAGATGACGCACGCGAGTGACTTCATGGACTGCTCTACCCTGGAGCTGTTTGCCCGCTCGGAGGTGACAGCAGAGTGGGAAGGAGGTTTTTTTTCGTCTATGTCCGGATGGGTGCCGTATCTCGGGGAGATCAAGCTGCTCTCCCCTCTCTCCTTGCACCTCCCAGGCGCGCGTCATCCGACCGGGCTTTTTGCCACCAAGGACGAGGCGTTGCGCGCCGGGGAGAGCTATCGGCGGGAGTGCCGGACGCGGATCGCGGCGGGCGGGGTGGACGATGCGCACGCCCTGGCGTGCCAACAGGACCATTTTCGTGACGCCACGAAAATGGCTGGATGATGCGCGCACCCGCGCCTGATTCACGGCGGGCGGGCAGCAAGGGGCCACTGGCTGGTCTGGTGCAGGCCATTGCCGGCCCCCTGCTGGACCATCCGACCAGCAAGGCTTGTTTGCTGGCGCGGGACTGGCGGCGGGTGGCCGGGGATGAGTTGGCCGCGCACACCGAGCCGATCCGGCTGGCCAATGGCGCGCTCACGGTGCGGGTGGATTCGTCGGCCTTTGCTTCCGAGATCTCGTTTCGGGCACCGGAGATCGTGCAGACGCTGCGCGAGCAGCTCCAGATCGGGATCAAGGCTGTGCGCTGCAAGACGGAGACGTTGAAGTTCGCACCCGCCAAGCGCCCGGCTCCACCCCCTCCCCTGCGGGCACCAACCCCGGAGGAGCGGGCGCGGGCCGCCGAGCTGACCGCCGGGATCGAGGATTCACGCTTGCGGCGGGCGGTGCGGGGATTGTTGCTGGTCAACATGGTGCGCAACGCCTCGCGTGACACGGATGGATGAGGTGGGATTCTGAAAGATTGACGGGCTGGCGACGAAAAAGGCTTGCATTCGTTCGTCTGGTTCCGGTAACGTCGAGGGCGGAGCTTGATAACTCCACAACCGAAGGCGGACCACCGCCCCCGACAGTCTTGGCGTTTTTTTGTGCCCGCGTTTCTGCGGGACATCATCGCGTATCCGCGTTTGCCAAACTCCGGGGGGGTCATGTGCATGTCCAAGCCGCAAGGCTAAAGGCATGGTCGCCCAACCTTCGGTGGGTTATCAACCCCCGGAGTTCTGGTCGCTTGATAACGCCCACTCTCCGGCAATCCAATTTGCAACCGAAGGAGCAAACGCATGACCACCCAATGCCACACCACCCCCACGTCCGCAGTCACCCCGTTCGATTTCGAGTCCCAACAAATCCGTATCATCACCGTAGACGGTGATCCGTGGTTCATCGCCAAGGATGTTGCCGAGGCGATGGACTATGTTTGGAACGGTGCGCAACGAATTGCGCACGTCCCGGAAGAGTGGACAGGGGTCACATCCGTTGTGACCCCTGGCGGAAGGCAGGAATTCCTTACACTTTCCGAGCAGGGCCTCTATTTTTTCCTGGGTCGGTCCGACAAACCCAAGGCTCTGCCATTTCAGAAGTGGCTTGCCGGGCAGGTACTCCCCTCGATCCGCAAGACCGGCTCCTACCAGCATCCCCAGTCGGACGTGCAGGAGATGCTCGACAAGATGTTGGCCACCATCGAGGAGATGGGGCGGAAGTTGAGCAAAACCAGGGCGGACGCGGTGATGGAGATTCCGGCCAAGGAGTTTGCCGGGCTAATGAAGCGCCTGGCGGATTCCGAGACCTTCCGGGCCGAGATCCTGAATGCGAAGTTGAATCCGCCGAAGCGTCAGGCCAACAGGCCGCTCACCCCGGAAGCTGTGGCAGAGATCCGGCGGTTGCACGCCGAGGGTATGAATCAGTCCCAGATTGCCAGGCAACTCAAACGCAGCGCTGGCACGATCTCTTATATCCTGCGTCAACTGTGATGGTGCGGTCATGAAGACCCAACCCAACCCCCCGCCCATCGTCCGCCTCCACGACGGCGTGGCGGCCACCACCTCCCTGGCGATCGCCACGGGGACCGGCAGCAAGCACAAAAGCGTCCTCGGCTTGATTCGGCAATGTCAGGCCGATTTGGAAGTGTTCGGACGGGTCACGTTTGAAACGTGCCTCATGGAAACCGCAAGCGGCGCGCGACCAGTCGAGATCGCCCGCCTGATCGAGCGTCAAGCCTGCCTGATCCTGGCCCGCATGCCCGACAACGCCCTGGCGCGGGCATTCGCCAGTCAGTTGGCGAGCGCGTTCCACGAGGTGGACAGGCGGCGGAAGCTGCAATCCATGACACGCGCACTCTTCAAGACGTGCAAACCCCGTGAGCCATCTGGCGCCGACCCCATGCTGGCGATGCTGAACCGCCTGGTCATCGCCATGGAGACCCTGGCGCAACGCAGCATCGTCGCACCGGATGCCGACAGGGCGCAGAGCTTCCCCGTCATCCCCGCCTGCCGGCCACCCTGCCAGCGCCGGGCCGGGTGCGGGTGAAGCAGTAACCTTTCAACTCAAGGGTCAGGATGCTTCCTGACCCTGTTTTTCTGGAACAGATAATAACAATAATTATATAAAATCCTACAAATCGATCTTGACCTTTTGCGTACATCCTGAAACCATAGTGACCAGCACAAACCATTCATTTCTGGCGAAAAGTCATGATAAACCAAACGCAACTGTATTTTCTATCCTGCCTTGCTAAGCCATTCTCTAAGAAAAGTCTGAATGGTCGCGAATCCTGGGATAAACATCTAGGCGAGAGTCGATTTGAGTTTGTGGACCGAGTGATCAAGGAAGGTCTGGTTCAGCAGCTTGATATTGATGAACAAATCAATCTAATCTTTACCGTTCCCGAACTGAAATCTCTGTTGAAAGAGCGCGGACAAAAAGTTTCTGGAAACAAGACAGAACTGGTGACTCGTTTGCTTGCATGCGACCCGGAAGGAATGGTGCGGATTGCTGCCATAAAAGGGGGGGGTTGGTGTATCTCACCAAAAGGCGCTGAACTTGTGGATCGATACAATCATGATAGGCGTATGGATTTTGAAACAACAATCCAAGCGATTTGCAATTGTCTGACCGATCATGATTATTGGCAAGCTGAAAAGATTGCTATGGAATATGGAAATCGTCAAGTCTGGACTTTCTATGTCGGTGTGAATTGGGGTAGAAATATTCAGATAATACAGAGAATCATGGAGAGTATTCCAGACGATTTTGTTGGGAAAGAGGATGCTCTTGAAGAGTTGCGCATTCCTTCCGTTATCTCATTTCTTCTTAGAGATGAAAGCGTTATAGATCTATTGTTGTCACATCCAATATTAACAAAATATTTCGACTTTAAATCAGAGGTTAGAAACATAATTGATAGTGCAACTCAAAAGTGTTTGTTTGATTATTGGAGAGACAATGAAAAGAATCGACTTAGACAGTATATGCATCCACAAAGCTCTGTTGTTTTTATAGAAGTAATGGGGCATGGTGGAATGGTTTGTCCTGCCTGTGCGCAAGTTGTTGGGGTTTATTTCTTATCGGAAGCACCAGTGATTCCTGTTGACGGTTGTCAGTCATTATCATCGTGTGGAACCACGTATCATCCTGTATTTAGAACAGAGGTCGAGTTGATAAAGAGGTTGTATGATCTCGGAATGAGTGTTAACGATATATCGAATGAGCAGAATATTGGAAAGAATGTTATACATTTTACCATCAATATGTATCTGCCTAGCAAACGAATGAGTGTCGGTCAGGCAGAATTTGTTGATTATAGTGATGCGTCCGATCACACAATAAATTCACCAGAAAACCATCAATCACGAACCAGTAATACATGGGGAGTGATCGAATGGTTGAAGCGGATATTCAGGTAAGCAGGCTTATCAATCTTCAGCAAAGTCACAATTGCCTCACCGTCGCCTGTCGGCTTCATCCCCGCTTTTCTCATCTTCTATCCTGACCAAGATGCCGCCCTGGGAGGTGCCCGGAGTGGCCGCAACTTCTTTGCAGGAGCGCGACATGCCCGACTTCAATAAAGCCTTTCAAAAAACAATGGGCCACGAGGGTGGCTGGTGCAACACGCCCGGTGATCGCGGTGGGGAGACCTACCGGGGGATTTCCCGTGTCTATCATCCCAAGTGGCCAGGGTGGCCGCTGATCGACCGGCTCAAGAACGCCTCTGGTGTTCCGGTGATCCGGGGGGCGGATCTGGAGAGCCTGAACGGGATGGTGGAGACCTTCTACCAGGGCGAGTTCTGGGTGCGGTGCGGCTGTGACCGGATTGGTCATCAGGGGATCGCTGAGGAGCTGTTCGACAGTGCCGTCAACTGCGGGGTGGTTGCCGCACAGACGTGGTTGCAAGAGTCGATCAACATCCTCAACGTCCGGTTCCGTCTCTCCGGACAGCTCACGGTGGATGGGCATGTCGGGCCGGGGACGCTGGCCGCCGTGGCCAAGATGCTGGAGCGCGGGGTTGGCGTGCTGCTGTTCCGGCTGATGAACGGATTCCAGTTCGCCCACTACGCCACCCTGGCGCGCAAGGATCCCGTCCAGGCCAAATTCCTGGCCGGCGGCTGGCTCGACCGGATCGAGTGGGAGACTTCCAAATAATCACCGACTGCCGTCGATTGTTCGTCGTCACCCACAAATCGGTATCCTGGTTCTGCCGTTGCCTGGATGTGGTTCCGGGCCTGATCTGACTGGTTTTGATTGTTTGTTCAACACCCATTCCAAGGAGTCTGAAACATGCGTAAAAAATGGCTGGTTCTTCCCGCCCTCGCCGCCCTTTTGGCGTCGCCCACCCTGGTCATGGCGATGGATGCCTCCACCGCGTCCGGCATCACCGCGATGATCGCCCCCCTCATCCCCGACAGTGTGAGTGGCGCCGTCGGCAGCCTGTTCACCATCGCCGGCGCGGCGGCGCATCTGGCGGCCTTCTTCGCCCCTCCGGGTGCCAGTGGCGCTTTCTGGAACACGGTGCACAAGCTCGGCGGCAACTACGGCAACGCCACCAACGCCGACTCCAGCCGGGATCGCGGGTGGTAGTGATGGACGACGCGGATCAGGCGCAACAGATCGCGGAGACCGAGTTCGCCATGTGGAAGTTGCAGCGCGCCCGATCCGGTCAGAATCTCAACGCGAGCGGCTTTTGCCGTGAGTGCGGCATCGCCATTCCTCAAGCGCGCCTGGAGGCCCATCCAGGCGCGTGGCGGTGCCTGCCGTGCCAGCGTCGATGGGAGAGCGGACGATGATGGTCAACATGGAGTTGTGGCAGCTCATTTCGCTGTTGCTGACGTTTTTCGGCTTCACCGCGGGTGGGGTGAAGATATTCCTTGTCCAGTTCGAGCGGCGACTTGATGATCGTTTTTCGTCGCTTGGCGCGGCCATGGCGGCCATGGATCAGGCGCGGCGTGAATCCGCCGAAGAGCTGGCCAGACACGACCAGACCATGGATAACCAGCTCAGGGAGTTCGTGCAGAACACCGACCAGCAGCTTCGGGAACTCGAACGGGGGCTGCACGGCATGCAGGTCGAGATGCTGTCCAAATACGTGCAGCGTGAGGATTACATCCGTGGTCAAACCGTTCTCGAGGCCAAGCTGGATGCGCTATACAGCAAGTTAGAGACGATCCTGGCGAGGAGGAATACGAATGAACGTTGATCTTGCAAAAACGCGCCGGGAGTCGATGCGCTGGACCATCCTGCTCACGCTCAACAATGCCAGACCCGTCGGGGCGCACGAGCAGTTGATTCTATCGGTGATCCAGGCCGTGTTCCCGGATGCGACCGCTCACGAGCTGCGCCGCGAGCTGGATTACCTCGCCGACCGGGAGCTGGTGAGTCTGGCCAAAAAGCCGGAAGGTGTGTGGCTGGGCGAGCTGACCCGCATCGGCGTGGATGTGGTGGAGTACACCGTGGATTGCGATCCGGGTATCGCTCGGCCTCCGAAGTTCTGGGGTTGACCATGACGCAGCGTTCTTTAGTCGAGAGTCTGCCTCCGGACATCCGGGCCTGGATCGATCAGGCTCTGGTGGAGGGCAATTTCAGCGGCTATCAGGCGCTGGAGGAGCTGCTGCGGGCCAAGGGGTATGAGATCTCCAAGAGCGCGATCCACCGGTACGGGCAGGCGTTCGAGCGTCGCCTGGGAGCGCTGAAGCTGGCGACCGAGCAGGCGCGCGCCATCACCGAGGCGGCGCCGGATGACGAGGACGCGGTTTCCCAGGCGCTGGTGCGGCTGTATCAGGAGAAGACATTCGATCTGCTGCTCAAGATGGAGATCGATCCGAAGATCAGTTTTGCCTCGCTCGGCCAAGCGATCGCGCAGATCTCCGGCACCTCGACGACGTTGAAGCGCTATCAGGCCGAGGTGCGCGCCAAGACCAAGGCCGTGGCCAGGGATGCCGAGAGCATCGCCCGACAGGGTGGCCTGTCGGCGGAGGCGGCGGCCAGCATCCGGCAGGCCATCCTGGGGATTACGACATGACCGTATCCGTCCCGGATGACGGCGTGGCGCCGCCAGCGCTGCTGCCCTATCAGCAGCGCTGGATCCAGGATCCGGCCAAGGTGAAGGTGTGCGAGAAGTCGCGTCGTATCGGCATCACCTGGGCCGAGGCCGCGGACAATGTGCTGACCGCCGCCACCAGCAGGGCCGAGGGTGGCATGGATGTGTGGTACGTCGGGTACAACCAGGCGATGGCCGAGGAGTACATCCGCGCCGCCGCCGGCTGGGCCAAGGGGTTCCAGCGAGCGGCCTCCGAGGTCCGTCAGCAGCTCTTTCGCGATGACGACGCGGATCGGGACATTCTCACCTACAGCATCGATTTCGCCTCGGGCTTTCGGATCACCGCACTCTCCTCCGCGCCCAGCAATCTGCGCGGCAAGCAGGGCACGGTGGTGATCGACGAGGCGGCGTTCCACCCCCATTTCCCGGAACTGGTGAAAGCGGCCATGGCGCTTTTGATCTGGGGTGGCAAGGTGCGCATCATCTCCAGCCATCAGGGGGATGATTCACCGTTCAACCAGATGATCCAGGATTGCCGGTCCGGAAAAAAAAGCTATTCGGTGCATCGCTATACCTTCGAGGAGGCGGTCAAGCAGGGGCTTTACCGCCGCATCTGTCTGGTGACGGGGGATCAATGGTCCGCCAAGGCCGAGAAGAGATGGGTGGATCAGGCCTACGCCGACTACGGCAGCGACGCCGAGGAAGAGCTGGACGTGGTGCCGTCGAGCGGGTCTGGCGTCTATCTGACCCGGACGATCATCGAAGCCTGTATGGATCGGGCGCGGGCGGTCCATCGACTGACCCTGCCCAAGTCGTTCGTCTCCAAAGAGGCCTTCCTTCGGGAGGGCGAGGTGCTGGAGTGGTGCGAGCGCACCCTCCTGCCGGAGCTGCAGCGCCTGGACAAAGAGTGCCAAGGCTATTTCGGCATGGACTTCGGGCGCAGCGGTGACTTGAGCGTGCTGGTGCCGATCGTCCAGGAGCGGAATCTGCGGCTGACCGTGCCGTTCACCGTCGAGATGAGCGACGTGCCTTTCGAACAGCAGCGCCAGGTGTTGTTCTACGTTGTGGACCGCCTGCCACGATTCCGCTCCGGAGCGCTGGACGCACGCGGCAATGGCGCGTATCTGGCCGAGGTGGCCATGCAGCGTTACGGCGCGGCGCGCATCGCCCAGGTGGCTCTCTCGCAGCCCTGGTACATCGAGCACATGCCCAAGCTCAAGGCGGCCTTCGAGGACCGGGTCATCTCCATCCCGGCGGATGCCGACATGCTGGATGATCTGCGCGCCATCAAGATGCACAAAGGGGTCGCCAAGGTCCCGGAGGGGGCCAAGACGCGCGGCAAGGATGGTCGGCAGCGCCACGGCGACGCGGCCATCGCTCTGGCGCTTGGGGTTTTCGCGACCAAGAGCAGTGTGCCGCCATCGTTCGGGGTCACCATGGATTCTGTACCAAGCCTCTATCAGCCCAAGGGGCGCCCGTCGAGTCCCAGGCTTTTTGCGCGCATCCGCGAGAGGATATTTTCATGAAAAAAAACGCCAAGAAGGGCAGTGAAACCAAAGAGAAAAAGGCGGTGTTTCGCGAGGCCTTCGGCGTGACGGTCGATCCGGAGGAGAGGGGGTATCGCCGCCTGACGGGTGGCGCGCAGCGTCGCGAGCTGCCTTTATTTCAAGGAACGCGCGCGCGAGAAATCGCCGTGCATTTGTGGCGATCCAACCCGCTGGCCAACCGGGTGGTGGAGCTTCCGCTCGCATTCATCCTGTCAGACGGCGTGACGCTCAAGATCGATGATCCGGAGGCGCAGGGGTGGCTGGATGCATTCTGGCGTGACCCGATCAATCGCATGGGGGTCAACCTGATCCGGATGGCGCGGGCGCTGTCGATCTTCGGCGAGATGTACTGGGTGGCGTTTACCAACGGCATGACTGGCCATGTGCGCCTGGGGTATCTCGATCCGGAGCGGATCGAGAAAGTGGTGTACGATCCGGACAACGGCGCCCAGGCGATTGGGGTGGTCACCAAGCCGGACGCCGACGGGGTGCAACAGCGGTATCGCGTGATCATCAATGGAGCGGATGACGAGCTGTTCATGCCGGCGGCGGTACGGCTGCGCGAGAGCTTCGCGGACGGGGAGATTTTCTTTTTCTCGGTCAACGACATCCCGAACAGCGGCGGACACAGTGACTTGCTGCCGCTCGCGGACTGGATCGAAGGGTATGATGATTTTCTGTTCGGCGAGATCGAGCGGGCGGCCTACCTGAAAGCGCATGTGTGGGACGTGACCATGACCGGGGCCACGCCCGAAGAGGTGGCCGCCAGGGCGCGCAGCATGGAAATGCCGTCGCCGGGATCGGTCCGCGTCCACAATGAGTCGGAAACGTGGGAGTCGGTGACTCCGAAACTCGAGTCCGGGGAGACCGGCGACCTCGGGCGGCTGTTCCGGAATCATGTTCTGGGTGGTGCGACTCTCCCGGAGCATTGGTTCGGGGGTGGCGGGGATGTCAACCGGTCCACGGGCGAGAGCATGTCGGACCCCACGACCAAGATTTTCACCATACGCCAGAAGCTGATCCAGTATTTTTTGGAGGAGATCGGCGGATACGTGGTGCGCAAGCGGCTTGAGGCGCTTGGACGCCCCATGCCGGATCCGGAGGATGCCGCGTGGCGGGTGCGAGCCGAATTCCCGGAGATGATCGTCAAGGATGTCTCCAAGTATGCCGCGGCCATGCAGCAGGTGGTGGCCGCCTGCGCCTCGGCGGTGGATGCCGGGTTGATGACGCGGGATACGGCGCTGCGCTGCATCCGGTCTGTCGCTACCCGTTTGGGGGTGGAGTATGACGCGGAACAGGAGCTGGCCGAGGTGGAGACAGACTTGGCCAGCGCGCGCGAGACGGAGACATTCCGCCCGCCCGCTCCGCAGCCCACGGATCCGGCGCCGGATTTCGGCGACCCGAGCGTGACGGCATGATGATCCTCGAGGTCGCATGAGCGTCAAGAAGAAAATCGCGGATGCCATCGAGAAGGCCCAGGCGGATCTGGTGGCCATCCAGGCGAACGTGATGGGCGAGATCGACTGGCTGCTAAGTGATGTGTCAGGCAGGATCCGGACAGAGCTGGATGCCCAGCCGAGCGATTTTCGGATGTGGCATTTGACCCGACTGCAAAAGTGGGTGGGGCGCGCCATGAGCTGGTTTGGCGACCAGTCGGGCGAGGTGGCGACGGCGGGTGCGCGGGATGGGTGGGATGCCGGGGTGCGGATGGTGGACGAGCCCATCGCCATCGCGGCGGCGGCCTCGACCCCGGAGAGCGTGAGCCATGCTCCCGGACCGGCATCCTTGTCAACGGTGCTCCCGATCACGCCTCCCCCATCCAAACCGGAGACACAAACCCCCTCACCACCCGTCCCGCCCGCCACGACTCAACCCATCCGGGTGACGGCGTTTGCCAATGCGCCGATGCTGGACAAGCAGCAGCTCGTCGCCATCGAGGGGTTTCTGACCCGCAAGATGAAAGACATCTCCGGCGACACGATGAAGGCCATCAATCGCGAGCTGGGACTGGTGGTGACCGGATTGCAGGGGCAGGCAGAGGCGGCCACCGCCATCGAGAAGCTTTTGAAGGTGGGCGGCAGGCGGCGTGCGCTGACCGTGGTGCGCACCGAGGTGGGGCGAGCCTTTTCCATCGCCGCGCAGCGCCGCATGGAGGAGAAGGTCGCGGCGGGATTGACGGGGCTCAAGAAGAAGTGGCGCCGATCGGGCAAGATCCACTCCCGCGTGCCGCACGATCTGGCGGACGGGCAGGTGGTGGCGGTGCACGAGTCGTTCAAGATTGGCGGCGAGTCGATCCGCTTTCCCAGGGATCCGGAGGCCTCGCCGGCACAGACGATCAATTGCGGCTGCACGGCGATCCCGCACTCGGATCGTTGGGAGATGAAGCATCCAGGGGAGAAGCCGATCTCGGAGGAGGAGATCCAACGCGATCCGCGCAAGATCGCGGTCGTGGGGAAGCGGGCCGCCGGCGTGGAAAAATGGATCAAAACCACCCTGGACGGTACGCGCAAGGCGGATGGCGAGTGGCGCACCGTGGGCACCCTGCCCATGCCGGTGGTGGATTTTCTGCGCTCCAAGGGGGTGGAGCCGGCCACCATGGAGATCGCGATCTCCGACAAGCTGCTTAGACGACCGGCGCGAGAGACAAAGCGACGCGTATGGATGAAGGGGTTGGAAGATGCGGATCTCACCAAGCTGTCCGATCACATCGACAACCCGAAGGCGATTTTCTGGGGCGAACACGACCAGTGCTTGCACTATGGTGTTTGCGCGGCAAGATGGAGGGCTTGGCAAGGTGGTATTGAGAGTGCGCGCCCGCGAGAGCCGGTCGCGCTTGAGGCATCACAATTACATCGTCTCGGGCGGAACGGTAAGCCGAACGGACATGACAGATACAAACAAGTACCGGTTGGTCTCAGGAGAGATCTGAAAAAAAGAAACGACCGGACGGGACGTTAACCCCATTCACTCTCTCTCGGCTGCCAGGGCCGGACGAGCTTGCGGATATACGACTTGTTCCGCTGACCAAACGGTCGTTTCAGGCAGATCATACCGCCTCCTTCGACCAAAAACAAACAAAACCGTGATTGCTTCGGAAAGGCCGTTTTCAGGCGTTTTCCGTCCCACCCCTTCCCCAACTATTACCGAAACCACATGAGCGATCCTGGTTCGAATTAAATGGCATTTAAAAACGGTTCCGCCCAGAGGGTGAGACCGACCGGACAGACCCCACCCAAAAAACACCCCATCCTGATACCGACCCCCGTCGGCTTCATTCGTTTTCGCCAAGCCGTCTATTCTCCATCCCAGTCTTGAGATTGTTCCCAGATCGGATGGAGACGAAAGAAATGGCGGGTGGCGCGGCGCCGGGTGAGGCGCATATCGACATGCTGAAGTGGACCGACCGCGTGAAGGCCGCCCTGGAGCAGCGCAACAAGGCGGCTGGGAAAGCGGACATCTGGGTCCAGATCGAGTCGATCACGGCTGACCGGGTGGTGGTCAATGAAGGCGGTTCGGGCAAGCTGCTCGCCTACGCCATCACCATCGGCGCGGATGGCGCCATCATTCTCGAGTCGCCCCAGGAGGTGGAGGAGCGTTTTGTTCCCGTCGCATCCTCCGTGACCCCACCGGCAGACCCGCCCGCCATTCCCTCTGGAGCGTTTCTCGAAGCCAAGGGTGGCTCAAAGTTTTTGGTCCGCGCGATCCGCGCCGGCCTGTCCGGCAATATGACCTATTACCCGGATCGCGTGCTGCGCGAGGCAACACCTCGTTTCGATGGCGTGCGCATCATGGTCAAAGGGGACGCGGAGCATCTCAAGGGGGCGGGCAAACATCCGGAAAACATCATCGGACGACTGGTGAATCCGGTTTTCATTGCCGGAGCCTCTCCAGATGCTGGTGAGATCCAGGCCACAATGGAGCTTTTGGAGTCTGCCGGCGGGATGCCGGAGCGACTGACCGAGGCGGTCAATCGCGGCATGGCGGGCCTGTATGGCCTCTCCATCGCCGCCACCGGGCAGACCTCTTTTCAGCAGATCGACGGCGCGCGGGTCCGGGTGGCCGAGTCCATCGATAACGTCGATTCCGTGGATTTGATCGTGGAGGCCGGCGCCGGCGGCGCGATCATCACATTTACCGAAGCAAAACCAAACGCCCAGCAAGGAAATCATTCCATGAAGAAATTTTTGCTCGATCAGATCCGCGCCCGCAAGCCGGATCTTCTCACCGGCAAGGATCCGGAAACCATGACCGAAGAGGAGGTACAGGGGTTTTTTAAAGAGGCGTTCCCGGAGTCTGGCGCGAGCAATCCTCCCGCCGACCACGCCAAGGCTGGAGATCCCGGCGCCGGCACGACCCAGACCAGCACCGACGCGACCAAGTCCGACACCAACACCAGCACGACCCCTGCCAACATCGGCGCCGCGGTGACCGAGGCGGTCGAAGCTGAAACGCATCTGCGCGAGGCTCTCGGCGGCAGTGGCCTGCCCGAGGCGGCTCGGCAGAAGATCGCGTTCTCCTTGCGCGGCACGCGGTTTTCGCCCGGCGCCGTGAACGCGGCCATTGCCAGCGAGCGGGAATATCTGGCGCGGGTCTCCGGGGGTGGTCGCGTCTCCGGCCTGGGCGGCACCCGCACGCAGCTCGTCGAGAGCCAGCGCACCAAGATCGACAAGATGCTCGACGTGCTCCTCGGATCCGCCACGCCCGGGAACGGCGACACGCTCTCTTTCCGCGAGGCGTATGGCCGGATGACCGGGGATTGGGGGGTCACGGGCCGCATGCGGCATGCCGACATGTCCATCATGCGCGAGGCGCTGGGCACGGATGACTGGTCTGATGTGATGGGAGACGCCATCCAACGGCGCGCCTTGGCGGATTATCGCACCGGATCCCAGTATGACGTGTGGCGGGAGCTGGCCAATGTCGTCCCGGCCTACGACTTCCGCCCGCGGGAGGGGGTGCGCATGGGCGGATTCGGGGATCTGCCCGATGTCGCCGAGAGCGGCGAGTATCTGATGGGTGCCGATCCGGCAATCGAGGTCGCCACCTACAAGGTCACCAAACGCGGTCGCCGCTGGTCAGTCACGCTGGAGATGCTCAAGAACGACAATCTTGGTCTTCTCCGACACCTGCCGATCAGCATGTCGCGCGCTGCCAAGCGCACGCTGGCGAAATTCGTGCTGGATTTTCTGCGCGTCAACCAGGTGATCTATGACACCAAGATGCTGTTCCACACGGATCACGGCAACCTGCTTTCCCTTCCCCTGACCATCGATAACTGGGATGTCGCCCGTCTGGTCATGATGGCACAGACCGAGATGGGCACTGGCGAGTCCCTCGGCATCGCACCGCGGAATCTTTGGGTGCCGCCCGGCATGGAGCGTACCGCCGCCGACCTCTTCCGTCGCGACACCAACCTGGATCCGACCTTCCTGCAAACCAACGCACCCAAGATCATCTCGGTCTGGTACTGGACCGACCCCAACGACTGGTGCGCCACGGCGGACAAGCTCGACATCCCGTCGGTCGAGATCGGCTTCCTCGACGGAAACGAGGAGCCGGAGATCATGGTTGCGGACTCCCCGACCTCCGGCAGTCTGTTCACGAATGATCAGATCGAATACAAGGTCCGCCACGTCTACGGTGGCGCCGCGACCGATTATCGTGGCGTCTGCAAGTCGGTCGTGGCGTAAGGGGAGCGGCGATGGCCCTGACCGATCTGCAATCCCTGGCCCGGCGCATGACGCGCACGGACGAGGCGACGATCACCGCCGAGGATATCGACGCGGCGATCCGCACCGCGGTGTGGCGCTATTCACGGGATCGCCCGCGCCACCTGGTCGCGGAGATCGCGGTCGCGGACGGTCCGGTCCATCCCCTGCCAGAGGGCTGGGAGAGCGGTTTTTCGGCCATCGTCGCCATCGAGCGGGCGGACGACTCGGGCGAGCCGTTGCCGCTCTCCGCGATCCGCGTCGAGGAGGTGGTAAGCGGATGGCGCATGCGGGTGGTCGGATCGGTTGTCGCCGCCCTGCTGCGGCTGCGCTACACCGCGCCGCACCGGGTGACAAGCGATATCGACACCCTGGCCGAGCGCGAATGGGAGGCGGTGGCCACCTACGCCGCCGCCCACCTCTTGGAGCAGATCGCGATTGCCAAGAGCGGGGATACGGATCCCTCGTTCGGGGCGCAGGTGGTAAGCCACGGCACGCCCGCCCAGGAGTACGCGGCGCGCTCCAAGCAACTGTTCGCGCGTTACCGGGAGATGATCGGCACACAAGAGCAGCGTGCCATCCCCGCCGGGGTGGTGGTCACGCCAACCCCCAGGCGGGTTGGACTGACGCATGGGTGGGGATTGGTGCGATGAGCGACGCCCCCCTTCTTTCAGTCCCGATCGATACCAGTGAACTGGTCGCGCTCGCGCGTCGTCTGGAACACGCTCCGGAAGAGGTGTTGCAGGCTCTCAAGTTGGCGATGATGGAGGCGTCGGAGCTTCTGGTATTAGAGGCCAAGGAGCGCACGCCCACCGCGAGTGGCAATCTGCGCGATTCGATCATCGCGGCCATGCCGGTGGTCCAGGGTGATACCGTAATCGGCGCAGTCGTGTCCGACCAGGACGGCAACAGCAACGCCGCACTCGGTGCAACTTCACCGCTGATCTACGCCGTGCCGGTTGAGCTTGGCACCAAGCCGCACATGCCACCGCTCCAGCCGATACTGGACTGGGTCAACCTCAAGCTCGGTATCCGCGACATGGTGTGTTGGTTCAGCGGGACATGGAGTTTTAGATTATTTCCGTTAGCTACATT